>JABJCF010000137.1 GCA_018665625.1 Nitrospina sp.
TTACAATGCCATCGCGGTTGCGACCATTGTTGCCATACCGGAGTGACCTGCACACAAATGGAATGGGATGGAATATTACAAAATGCCGAAGAAAAAGGCATCGATCTCAACGATTTGATTGAGAAGTCGCAACGCACCATTAAAAAAGTAGAAGAGGTGATCGACGCTGGTAAAAACCTCGACCAGGTGGACTGGCACAGACTTGTCATCAATCAACCCTGCCCTTTCTTAAACGATGAAGGCGCCTGTCAGGTCTATGAAGACAGGCCGCTCGACTGTCGAATGGTGGTGGCATTCAGAGGTATTTGCGAATCCAAAAAACTGGAACACGCGCAACGTGGAGTTGTCATCGAAGAAGCCGTAGGCTCTACCGTCATCGCCAAACTTCAACACGACGCATTACCCAAAATCAAACGCCGTAAATTTCGCGGAACACAACCGATCAAACTTCTGCAACACTGGCTCATCCTCTGGCGCGATAAACAAAAAGGCAAATCCAAAAGTTAATCCTGCTATGCCACGCATCACACAACTGACAACTCCTGGAAAAATAGAAATTAAAGAAAGAGATTCTCTTTCCGCGAAACCTGGAGAAGCCATTATCGAAGTGCAACATGCCGGAATATGCGGCACCGACTTCGCGCTGTTCCACGGCGACTATCCCGTTCCCCTACCCCATGTATGTGGGCACGAATTCACCGGGCAAGTAAAAGAAGTGGGTGAAGGAGTGAACAAAAAATGGATCGGCAAAACGGTGACAGCAGAAATTAACAACACCTGCATAGCCTACGGTAAAAAACCTTTCTGCGCTTCCTGTCAAAAAGGTGTGCCATCGCATTGCCTAACCAGAACCGTAACAGGAATCATAAATCATCAAGGCGCCTTCGCCGATGAAGTGAGAGTCGCAGCAGGAACTTTGCACGAAATTCCTTCCAATGTAGATCCACTCATTGCAACACTCACCGAACCTCTGGCCGCAGCCTTACAAACATTTGAGATGTCACCGATAGAGAAAAACCAAACGCTGGTGGTGATGGGACCCGGCAGACTCGGCATTCTCATCATCTTCGCGGCATCTTTAAAAGGAATTAAAACCATTGCCGTATCCAGAAGCGAAGAAAAAAGAAATCGTGCAATGAAATTCGGAGCTCAACGCGCATTCTCTCCCGATAACGCAACCGAGGAAATCAGAAAAACAACAGAAGGGTTGGGAGCCGACATGGTCGTCGATACCACTGGCAATCCCGATGGGATTACACAAGCTTTAAAATTGGTACGCCCACGAGGAACCATCGCCTGCAAAACCACCTGCGGCCTGCCCGCAACGGGTATTGATATGACACAACTGGTGGTCGATGAAATAAGATTGCAAGGTTCTCGGTGCGGTCCTTTTGAACCTGCCTTGGAAATCATCCGAACCCATCAGGACAAACTGAAATCCCTCATCACCTCGACCCGGCCACTGGAAGAAACACAAGCTGCGCTTGAGTCTGCATCAAAAGAAAATAAAATCGTTTTGACTATCAATTAGACTTGCAGACCTATTTGGCCTAGGCGCATGCTCCACCTCCGGGGGTTAGGATGCGGATTCGATCACCGGGTTCGGCCTGGAATTGATTCTTACCCCCCAAGTCTATTTCGGTTCCGTCCTTTTTGATTTGTAAGTTCTTGCCCTTCACTCCAGGTTCGCCGCCGTTTAATCCGTAAGGAGCAAAGACTCTTCGCTCGGATAGGATGGTTACGGTTAGAGGTTCAAGAAACTCTACTTCTCTGATGAGTCCGTCACCTCCGTTAAATTTTCCCTTGCCGCCGGAGTTTTTACGGATAGAAAACTCATGAAGCAGAACCGGATAACGCTTTTCGAGAATTTCGGGATCTGTGATTCGTGTATTGGTCATATGGGTGTGCACTCCAGACTGACCGTTCCAAGTGGGACCTGCCCCTGCCCCACCGCCGATGGTTTCATAATAGGCAAACGCATCATTGCCAAACGTAAAATTGTTCATACAACCTTGCGATGCCGCACAACTTCCCAGAGCTTTGAAAATAACATCTACAATTCGCTGTGAGGTCAGCACATTGCCCGCTACCACTGCCGCATCTTCAGTCGGTGAAAGTAAAGAACCTTCTTCAATTAAAATTTCAATTGGGTCAAGACAACCCTGATTTAAGGGAATGTTACTATCAACAAGACAGCGCAAACAATACAGGATCGCCGAGCGGGTCACTGCTTTGGGCACGTTCAAATTTCCAGGCAATTGTTTCGACGTCCCCGAAAAATCAAAGATGGCATTGCCATCCTTTTTATTTACATTCAAAACCAAATTTATCTCGCTTCCGTCATCGAGACAGTCTTTAGCCTGCAACTGAATTTCTTTTTTATCGCCACACAGTGACTTAAGTAACGACCGCACCGAATTACTGGCGTTGGTTTGCAGATGCCTCATATAAGCCTGAACGACTTGCAATGAATGCGTTTCGATCATCTCATTTAGAAGAGCAATGCCTTTTTGGTTGGCTGCCACTTGCGCTTTCAGGTCAGAAATATTATCTGAGAGCGAACGCGCTCCTGCTTCTTTTAAAATTAGCTTTATTCCTTCCTCTTGGAATTCTCCGTCTTGTACCAGCTTGAAAGTTTTAATGCACGCACCCTCTTCCTGTAATGTTTTCGAAAAGGGCGGCATGGAACCGGGGGTTATACCTCCTACATCTGCATGGTGCCCCCTGTTAGCCACAAAGAAGACAGGCTTGCCGTTATTATCCAGTACCGGTGTCACGACTGTGATGTCTGGCAAATGGCTGCCGCCGACACCGGGGTGATTGGTCACCCACACTTCATTTCCGTTAACGCCATTTAAATTCACCTGCTTTTTCACTGCATCGCCCATTGCGCCCAGGTGCACTGGTTGATGGGGAGCATTAGCAACCAGTCCGCCGTCTGGATCAAATATGGCGCAGGAAAAATCGAGTCGCTCTTTGATATTTGTGGATACGGCGGTTCTTTGTAAAACACGCCCCATCTGTTCTGCGATTGACATAAATCGTGAGCCGAAAAGGGAAAGTTGCACCGGGTCCAATTCCACTCCAACACTTTTTTCTTTAAGCTGTCCTACTTCGATTAAAATATCTCCAAATTCATTTACGGTTGCCTCGCAGTCGGGTTCGATTAGAATCGTTGAGGTTCCTTGCAAAATTATGGCCGGCCCTTCAAGGGAATGTCCCGCTCGCAAGGATTCCATTTTATAGACAGGGGTTTCCAGCCAGCCCTCAGCGAAATAGCACTGATCTATTGACTCTGGTCTGGCCGGCTCGTCACTTTTACATAATTTTGCTTTGAAGGATTCCGGGGATTTTCCTTCTGCACGAACGCGAATATCTTGTACTTTAATTTTTTTTCCTGGTGGATAGAATCCAAACTCCCGCCGATGAATGCTCTTGAATTCTTTTACAATGTTTTCTCCGAGAATCTGGCGAACCATCAGTGTCGTATCGGAACCCTCAAGCCTCATATTCAAAAACCTATAGACGCAAACTTCCAACTCCCCCTTTTTCTTTAGCTCGTCACAAGCAGATTCAGCCAACTCATCGAGTTTGCAATTCAGGCTGTCTGGAACCCCATCGTCTATTTCAGCAGAAACAGACTCTTGTCTTTCTACCGTGATATTTGCCAATCCCATTCCATAGGCTGAAAGGATTCCTGCAAACCGATGTACAAACACTTTGTCTATTCCAAGGGAACGTGCGATGGCGCAGGCGTGTTGGCCACCGGCACCGCCGAAACAAGCCAACACATGTTCACGAATATCGAAGCCTTTGGCTGTAGAGATTTCGTGGATGGGACGGACCATATTTTCATTGGCGACTTCTATAAAGCCAAAAGCGATTTCTTCAAGAGATTTTTTCTGCCCCGTTGCTGTGAAAAGATTTTCGGCAACTTCTACAAAAGCCTTTTCGGTTTTCTCTTTATCGGGAGATTGATTTCCATTTTCGCCCAGAACTTTTGGGAAATTTGGCAATCTCCCTAAAATCAGGTTGGCATCTGTGAGAGAAAGGGGGCCATTGTTTCGATAGCAAACGGGGCCAGGATAAGCCCCGGAAGACTCGGGTCCCACACGAAATATCCCATTTTCAAAAAACAGTCTGGACCCGCCCCCGGAAGCAACGGTAACGATATTCAATTGCGGTACCTGAACCGGCACTCCGGCTATTTCGTTTTCATAACTCCATTCATATTCCCCACCATACCGGGAAACATCCGTGGATGTTCCTCCCATGTCAAACCCAACCACTGGGCGATTGCCACATTCAGCATAGACAGATTGTGCATAGCCCACCACACCTCCAGCGGGACCTGAAAGCAACGAACGACAACCTGACACATTCGTGGCTTCGACCATGCCGCCATCAGACTGCATGACAAACAAGGACTGGAAACCTTTATTGAAACTTTTCAGATAATTTTGTATGGGTAAATTTAAATACGCATCCAGACAAGTGGTTTGGCCACGATCAACAAGTTTGATTTGAGGAAGGACTTCGCTGGAAATGGAAATATTTTTGAATCCACATTCTAAAGCAATATCTCTAACAATATTTTCATGATCAGGAAAGATGTAAGCATGCATGAATGCAATGGCCAGGCTTTCAACTCCCTTTTGAGAAAGATCGATAAGTTGCTGCTTTATCTTTTCAAAATTTGGAGTGCGCAATACCTCTATATCATGTGAAGAAAGAATGCGAACTCTTTCATCTATTTCAAGAACCGTTTCATAAAGAGGAGAAGGCTTTTCTATTTTCAGTTTAAAAATATCAGGTCGATTTTGTTTTCCAATTTGAAGTAAATCACCAAAACCTTTGGTAATAAGGAGGGCGGTCCGAGATCCTTTACGCTCAAGAAAAGCGTTGGTAGCCAGAGTGGTACCCATCCGAACCCATTCGATAATTCCCGAAGGAATCATTTGAGACGAAAGAGGTTTCCCTGTAACTTCCTGAATTATTCGACGCATCCCCTCTAGCGGAGCATCAGGGTATTGGTGTGGGTTTTCTGATAGGAGTTTTAAGATTCTGAATCCGGGTTTCCCGGGAACTTCAGCATAAATGTCAGTGAATGTACCGCCACGGTCTATGGAGAACCGGAATGAGTTTTGCAAAGCCATTCTACAGTTTTACAAATATTATTTTGACAACTGCATCCAGCGTCACGCTAGATTATTCCTGAAGCAGGTCTATAGAAAGGCCTTCGTAGGACAGAAGCATTTTAAGATCTTGTTTCGGTGCTACCAGCTTAAGATATTTTTCAGTCTGCTTGAAAATGTCGACTAATTTAAAATCGCTATAGGTGGGTTCGTGATGAAAGAACGCGATCTGTTTGACATTTGCTTCCACAGCTAAATCAACGCCGATAAATGTTGAGCTATGCCCCCAATCTTCTTTTTCAAGACCCTCGCTAAAGGTGTACATGGAATCGAAAATTAATAGGTCCGCATCTTTAAAAAACTCAACAGCAGGTTTTAAATCACCGGAACCCAGTTTTTTAGATTCCGCATCTGTTGCATAGACAACCGATTTTCCTCCGCAGCTAACCCTGTATGCATAGCATTGCCCCGGATGATACATAGATTTCCATGTCACTGTGGTATCTCCGATCTTTTGCTCTGTCTTTTTCTCCAGAACTTCAAAACCTATATCTGATGCGTAGATACTGAATGGAATTGGAAAGTATTCGGATTTCTGCTGACCTTCAAGTCGTTCCCTGATATCCGGTAGCGGACTATTAATGGTGAATTGGTTGCCCTTAATATAGAAGGGAACAAAGAAAGGGATACCCAGAATATGGTCCCAATGGGTATGAGAGAAAAATAAGTGTGCATTTCCCTGACCTCGACCAAATTCGCGACCCATTAAGCTCTGGCCCAGCATCCTGATTCCTGATCCCGCATCAAAAATCAAGAGTTCACCGTTCACTTCCACGGATACGCAAGAAGAATTTCCTCCAAAGGTTCCCCTGATTTCATTGGGGAGGCTTTTGACAAAATCCTTTATGGAGGATTCATCGGCTAGGTCCTCGGGTTGGGCTTTCTGGCAGGCCCGTAAAAGCTTTTCTTCCACCTCTTCGGGTGTAAGAGGACTGGGGATTGACCCCCGAACGCCATGAAAATTAACTTTAAAAGAGTTATCGGTCATAAAATAAAGAAAGAAGACACGCTTCTTATAATCAAATAGTTGAGTGATTTATTGAGCTAAACGGATAATTATAGCATTATTTTCTGATTTGTAAAATTCTCATTCTCAAATAGCTAACTTCTGAGGATCATATCTGCAGCTTCAACCCCTTCTTTGGTTTTCTCTACAATTAATTCCAATTCATCATTACTTAGCTTTAATCTCGGGAAAATATTCTCGTCCAGAGGATGGTAATGCATTGGAAGTCCATTATGCATATCATTATTATTGGCAATTTGATTAGCCCAATTCACTAAACGAGGAATTTTGGGTATGATTTTCTTTGTTGGAGGCGGATTATGATGCCTTCTTACAGACTTCACCACAATCTCTGAGACCGGCCACCATTTCCCGATAAATTCTGCACCGAGCTCGGAATGTGAAATGCCAAATTTTTCGATTTCCAATTCACTCAAAGGCCTTTCATCTTCCACCATATTCTTAATAAACTCCGCATATTCTTCAGGAATTAAATAATCGAAAACAAGGACTCCCACATCGTGCATCAGGCCAGCCAGATAACTCGCATCCAGATCTTCTTTGGAAGAACCCTGATGGATAGCTAAGGATCTTGATAAATAGGCCACCCCCAGAGAATGTTTCCAAAATTGGATATGGTCAAAAGATTTGGACTTTTTAAAAGCTTTGGGAAGTTCCAAGGTATAAGCCAGGTCCAGCACCATCTTCATGCCCAATCGCATAATGGCCTCGTTCAGATCATGGACTTCATCTCTTCCTCCGCCAAACAACACACTGTTAGAAAGTTTTATAAGCCTTCCAGATAAAACCGGCTCGGTCTGAATTAGCCCGGAGATTTCTTCAATATCGCTACTGGGGTCATTCACCCTATTTTCAAGATTTAGAAGCACATCAGATAAAGGAGGCAAATCCCCCTTTGTTTCTAATAAATTTAAAAGGTTTTCTTTCATTCAGAACGCCACGACAAAAAACCAACGGTGCAATCCATTGTTTTCTAGTTTACAAAGAGCATAATTAGACTAATTTGACATTTTATCCACTTATTTCCTTAAAGGTCAAGCATTTAAACCCAAACTATGGCAGACTTAAATTGGCTACCGTCTTAAAATTCAAGGCTGGAAATTTTTGTTGACCGCAAAGCGACTGACCCCCTACAATAAGTAACTTTTTTCATTTAAAAGAAAGCATTTAAATGATTTAGGAAATCTCAAAAGTTTGGCTTACCAGATCATCAAATTTTTCCTAGCACCCTTTTATTTCATGCCTTAGCAACTTTTAAAAATCATGGATGAGCAAATGATCTTGCTCGAAAAAATCCAACGCTAAGTTAAAAAAAACAATTTATTTTGGAGTTGAATTCGCTATGGCGCGACTTCCTATATTAGATAAACTGGATCAGGAATTAAAAGATTCTCATAAAGAATTGCAAGTGGATATACCCAAAGCAATAAAAACTGCACGCGAACATGGCGACTTGAGTGAAAATGCAGAATTTAAAGCCGCCAAAGAAAGGCAAATGTTTTTAGAGTCCAGGGTATCTCTTCTGCAAAAAAGAATCAGCGATATAACATCAATTAACATAGATAAGATTCCAAATGATCGCTCCGGTTTGGGAAGCACCCTTTATCTTCGTGACCTCAACACCGGCGAAGAAACCCAGTATCATCTTGTTTTCCCAGAAGAGGTCAACCCGGATGAAAGAAAGCTATCAGCGGCATCGCCCGTGGGTCGTGCTCTGGTAGGCAAACAGGAAGGGGATGAACTAATCGTTCCACTTCCCGACAATAAACTGGAATTTGAAGTACTAAAAGTGATAACCATTCATGACGACCCTGAAAAATAGGATTCAGCAATAGGCTAATGGGAAAACCTCTAATATCATTTGCAAAAATTGCAGAACAAGATCCCTATTTTCTGGACATAGATGAACGACCGGATTGGCAAGCTCAATTTGGAAACACACATCCCCTTAAACTAGAAATAGGCTTTGGGATGGGAAATTTCTTAATTGAAATGGCCGCTAAAGAACCCACCAGCAATTTTATAGGGATAGATTTTTATCACAAGGGAATCAGAAAGCTGATGACCCGAATTAAAAATCTTCAACTGGAAAACATACGGGTAGTTTATGGGGATGTCAGAAATAAAATCCCAATACTTTTTCAGGACAAGGAACTGAACACAGTTTACATAAATTTCCCTGACCCATGGCCGAAGAAAAGGCATATCAAAAGAAGACTGATCAAACCAGAATTTATCAACCAATTAGCACAAAAGCTTAGCCCCGAAGGAAAAGCCTGTCTGGCAACCGACAGCGAAAACTATGCACATGAAATGCTAGAATATTTTAACTCCGAAATCTTGTTCCAAAATCAAGATGATCAGCAAGGCTTCCTTGAAGAGCGAATTGATCTGCCTAAATCAAAATACGAAAAAAACTTTATCAATGCGGGTGATAAAATATTTTATCTGGAGTACCTGCGGCTGGCAGCTGTAAGCTCTGTCACCTAAAAACATTTGGAGAAAAGTTTGTCTAAAGAACGCATCCTTATCGTTGACGACGAAAAGAATATTGTCAGCTCTCTAACCGGAATACTGTCCGATGAGGGCTATGAAGTCTCCATGACCGGTGATGGTGTGGAGGCATTGGAGATAATCCAAAAAGACCCTCCCGATCTGGTTTTGCTCGACATATGGCTCCCCGGTATGGATGGGATTGAAGTTTTAAAAACTTTAAAAACCTACAACCCGGGAATAGTAGTTTTAATAATGTCTGGGCATGGAACAATAGACACTGCCGTAAAAGCCACAAAGCTGGGCGCTCAGGACTTCATTGAAAAACCATTCTCACTCGACAGAATTACCGAGTCCATTCAAACTGCCCTTCAAGCAAAAAGCTCTATTCCCACCGAGGAAATTGAGTCGTCTCAAAACTCAAAAGAACTTCCTATTTGTTTTGAGTCAATGCTAGAAGTTAAGAAAGGCATTAAGGCCCTATCAAAAAACTTGAAACCGGTTCTATTATTAGGTGAAGCGGGAACAGGGAAGGAAACCGTTGCCAGAACTATTCATGCTCAAAGTAGAAACGGTGATCTTCCTTTCATAAAACTAAACTGCTCTTTCCGACAGAAACAAGCCATCCAGTCACAACTTTTCAAAAGAAAAGATAAGGGAAATAAAGCAGGAAATAATCCTGGTTCAGCCGAAAAGGTAGTCTATCTAAGTAATATTGAATCTCTCAGTAAAGGGCTGCAAGAAAAGCTTGCAGAAGCATTACAGAATATTGACCTCCCAGATTCCAGCTTTGAGTTTTTACCGAACCGTTTATTTATATCTTCCTCTGAAGATCTCAATGATTTAGCGGCCAAAGGCCAGTTTCATCAAGGCTTGCTGGACGCCTTTAAAGAAACCCGCCTGAGTATTCCCCCTTTGAGGAATCATTCAGCAAGCATTTCTTTAATTGTTATGGACTTCCTGGAAGAAACAAGGCGACGGCAGAATACTTCTGTCTCAAAAATTGAAGATGAAGCTCTAACAGCACTTTGCAGTTATAGCTGGCCGGGGAACATCAAAGAACTTCGGACCGTTTTGGAAAAGCTGATTTTATCTTGTGGAAACCAACAAACAATTAATATTCAAGATATACCTCCAGAGGTATGGAAACCACAAAATCAAATTGACCTAAAAGCTTTCAACGAAGCAGGATCGTTGCAAGAAGCAGAATCGATCTGGGAAAAACATTTTATACTGCATCATTTAAAACGAAACAACTGGGACATTGATAAAACCTGCAAAGTATTAAAAACCGACAAAAAACAGTTCGACGAAAAACTCAGCTATCATTCAATAGAAGTTAAAGAAGTCGACACCGTCTCCACCAAAAAGAGATACCCGCAGCGAACATTAAAACGCAGTGTGGTTCTTTGTGGAAGCAGCCTGCACTCGGGTATAAAAACTGGATTAATCCTGCAACCCATGCCTCCTGGAAGCGGAATTATCTTTGGGGATATCGCATCAGGAAAAACTATCCCCGCGCAATTGGAGAATGTTCAATCCACGGATTATTCCACTTGTCTGAAAAAAGGCGGAAACTCTGTTGGGACTATTGAACATATTATGGCCACACTACATATGTATCGGGTCACCAATCTTCTCATAAAGATTGGCGATGAGGCCCCGGTTATGGACGGCTCGGCAAAAGATTTTTGTGAGCTTCTGGAAGATGGTGAGTTTGAGGATCAGGATGATTTCTATGAAGAAATTGTAGTCGATAAAAGTTATTCCTTTGGTGACAAGGAAAAAGGCGAGCCGTATATTTCGATCGAACCGAGTGATAACTTCTCAGTCAGCTACCACATGGAATACCCAGAACCCATAGGAATTCAGGATTTCACATATGAATTTCAAGGCGACGAAAGTTTTAAAAAAGAAATTGCTCCCGCGCGGACTTTTGGGTTTATGGAAGAAGTCGCACAATTGACCAAGATGGGTTATGCCACTGGTGGAAAGCTTGACAACTTTATCTTGTTGGGAGACAAAAAGGTGTTAAACACCAAACTTCGATTTGAGGATGAATTCGCACGTCATAAAATTCTCGACATACTGGGGGATTTTTATTTATTGGGAAAACCCATTCGCGGAAAGATTAAGGCCAGCAAATCAGGCCACACGCAGAATGTCGGACTACTCAAAAAAATCCGCGATAGTTTAATAGAAAAAAACTAATCCCATTATTTGTGGGCACCTGCTGCCTTTAGTTGTTGAACTACTTCCTTTTTATTTAATTTCATTGCCACCTTGAGAGCCGTCCAACCTGCCTTGGACTTAACCTCCCATTTTGCTCCTTTATCAAGGAATAGTCGGGTGATTTCAACATGGCCACCGGCGGCAGCAACCATTAATGGGGTCCAACCCCGTTTGCTACGTGCTTGAACATCTGCCCCTTGTTTCATTAATATTTTCACGGTATTTAAATGCCCACGCTCTGCAGCAACCATCAATGCTGTCGACCCGTTTTTTATTACCGTGTGAAGCGCTGCTCCCTTCTCAAGCAAATACCCAACAATATTCTCATGCCCTCCTGCGGCTGCGCTAATAATAGGGGTAGCTCCGTTTTTACTTTTTGCATTTATATCTGCCTTTTGGTCAATCAGCAACTTCACAACTTCCATCTCACCGCGTTCAGACGCTATCATTAACGGAGTGGCTCCACCTTTACTGGTTGAGTTAACATTCGCACCTTGTTCAATTAATATTTTTGCCGCCCGAACCCGGCCAAACTTTGCAGACCGCATTAGCGGTGTCCAACCTTTTGGGCTTCGGGTGTTTACATCGACTCCCGAGTTCAGCAATAACTTTACACAATCTGCAAAGTCTCGTTCCACAGCTAAAAACACAATAGGATCCCCGAAAGCATTGCGGGAGTTAACATCAGCCCCTTTTGAAATGAGAAACTCAACTATATCCGTTCGACCTGTTAATACAGCAAGTAGAATGGGCTGAGCACCATCGTAGTTTTTAGCATGAACGTTAGCACCGCTTTTCAATAATAGGTGGACAGCCCCAGAATGCTCTTCTCCGGTAGCGATCAATAAAGGGGTAGCGCCATCGTTTATTTGGGTTTCGATATTGGCGCCATGTTCGAGTAGCAATCGCATGGTTTCTAGATGCCCATAACGTGCGGCTCGGGCAAGAGGGCTCCAGCCATGCATATTCCTGGAATTAAGATCAACATCTTTTTCAATGAGGCTCTTAACACATCGGGCATTGCCACGTGTGGAGCATAATAACAAGGCAGTGTCGTCATAACGGTTACGAGAGTTGCCTCTTGCCCCTAGATCCAGTAATAACTGAACCATTTCAGAATCGCCTCTTGCTGACGCAACGATCAAGGCTGTACTTCCCTTTTTAGTGCGGGATTCAATATTAGCTCCCAAATCTAAAAGCGACTTAGCCTCTTTTCGATCGCCGGCAAAAACAGCTTGTAAAAAAGAATCATCCCACT
Source organism: Nitrospina sp. (assembly GCA_018665625.1). The sequence goes on from JABJCF010000137.1 coordinate 12,206, forward strand.
CGGCAAAAGCAAATGATGGAATTCCAATGAATCCCAGCAAGAATATTGAAAATATCAACCTGTTAAATGAGCTGAGCAATAACATCACCAAAGTTCCCGCACGAAATCATTAACTTGCAGACAAAAATACCTCTGCCGTTTTTTCGAACTGTTCTTTTAATTGTTCTTTTATATAGGATACATCTTTTGGGGTGAGTCCCACGTCCTGAAGGATTTTTTCATCGATAGGAGAAGAAAAGCCTTCCCCTGTTCCCTGCAAATCCAACTCATGGGATATGACATCTGCCAAATGAATAATGGATGCGTCTCTTGAATAATTTTTGGCCTGCATGGGTGCATGATGGCAGGCTACAACTTCTACCAATCGTTCAGGAAGCTTCCAGGCTTGGAATAAGGCCGCTCCCGCTTCGGCATGATTAAATCCATGCACTTGTGTTTCAACTTCATACAAGGATTTTGAGTTTTCCTCACTTAATTGCAAAGCCTCTTTAGCAGCCTTTGGGGCTTTTTTGTAAATGACTAAACTGCCAATATCGTGCAAAATTCCTAGCAGATAAAACCTATCTATGCCTTGTTCATGGACCTGCTCTGCAATTAATCGTGCGGTCAAAGCACAGGCAATGCTATGTTTCCAGAAAGAATTTATGTCAATAACATCTACAGGAATTCCCTTAAAGCCTTCCATCACTGCCGTACCCAGTACCAACTCTTCCAACTGGTTCATTCCAATGAAAGTCAGGGCGTGTTCAATAGTTTCCACCTGGGATTCGGGATTAAAAAGGGGGCTGTTGGATATTTTCAGTATGCGAGCGCAAAGAGCCGGATCATGAAGAATCACGGCCCCGATATCTTTGAAAGAGCTCTCAGGGTCTTCAACCACCTCTTTTAGCTTAAAATACAAATAGGGTGGACTGGCTACCCAGTCATCAACAACGTCTTCAACTTTCATTTTCCCTCATTTTGAAATTTATTATAAGTTGGAGTTTTCCTAGTATTTTACCTTAGAAAACCAGAAAAACACCCTATCTTAGTCGTCCCTGAAAAACCCTATTTCCAGAGAAAAATGGTAAAGAAGGTCCGTGTTTTTATTCAGCAATCGGTCGAAAATGGTTTTTGAACAACCACGAAAAAAGAAATAATAAGAA
>JABJCF010000015.1 GCA_018665625.1 Nitrospina sp.
CACGACCCGACACTCTTTACGGAGCAATGTTCATGGTGCTGGCTCCCGAACACCCACTGACCCTTGAACTTTCACGGGGAACCGAACAAGAATCTTCCATTGATGCCTTTATCAAAAAAGTAAAAATCCAAGACACCATCGCTCGCACAAGTGAAACTGGTGAAAAAGAAGGTGTTTTTACCGGGGCCTATGCCACAAATCCAATAACCGGAGAGTCTATTCCCGTTTGGACCGCAAATTTTGTCTTAATGGATTACGGGACCGGTGCCATCATGTCGGTTCCGGCTCACGATCAAAGAGACCTTGATTTCGCGCGCAAATACGATCTTCCCGTTCGTGTTGTCATCCAGCCCAAAGGAGAAATGCTGGATGATAAAAATATAACTCAAGCTTTCAGCGCAGATGGGGCCATGATTCATTCGGGCAACTTCGATGGGCTGATAGGGCAGGAAGCTCGCAGTAAAATGTGCGAATTTCTAGACAAAGAAGGCATTGGAAAAGCCACCGTTAATTTTCGACTTCGTGATTGGGGAGTTTCAAGGCAACGCTATTGGGGCACACCCATTCCGGTTGTGCATTGTGATGCCTGTGGAATTGTTCCCGTAGATTATGATCAACTACCAGTGGAACTACCCTTGGATGCGCAATTGGGTGAAAAAGGACAATCGCCACTTCACACTTTAGAATCGTTTCATAAAGTCGATTGCCCAAAATGCAAAGCACCTGCAAAACGCGACACCGACACCCTCGACACCTTTATTTGCTCTTCCTGGTATTTCGACCGCTACACTTCACCCCGTCAACCCGATCAACCCTTTGACCCGGAAGACAACGGTTATTGGATGCCTGTCGATCAATATGTTGGCGGTATTGAACATGCTATCTTGCATCTGCTCTATTCAAGATTTTTCAATCTTGTATTAAATGATATTGGACTTACGAAAGCCAAAGAACCTTTCGACCATCTTTTGACTCAAGGAATGGTTATTAAAGACGGGGCAAAGATGTCTAAGTCAAAAGGCAACGTGGTAGACCCGGATGAAATCATTAAAAAATATGGTGCTGATACTGCCCGGGTTTTCATCTTATTCGCTGCCCCGCCAGTAAAAGACCTGGAATGGAGTGACCAGGGTGTTGAAGGATGCTTCCGGTTTCTAAAACGGGTCTGGAGGATTTTTAGTGATTTTTCCGATGATATAAAAACAGCAGCAACTCCCGATGAAAAGTTTTCCACTTCTGTAAAAGAGTTAAAAGAATTGCGCCGCATTACTCATATAACTATAGGACGTGTCACCGAAGATATAGAAAAACGAATGCAATTCAACACCGCTATCGCGGCGATTATGGAATTGGTCAATCATCTTTACCATTTCAAAGAATGGAAAGAAAAACAAAGCCAAGTCGATGAAGCTATGCAAGTTGTGATCCGAGAATCTATGGAAGCGCTGATCCTGACTCTTTCACCTTTTGCACCGCATATCGCCCAGGAAATGGCCGTCCTGCTTAACTTCTCGGATTCACTGGATGAAAAAAATTGGCCTCTCCATAAAGAGGAGTTAACACAAACCGATGAAATATTGATCGTCCTCCAAGTCAATGGTAAAGTGAGACAAAAGGTTCAGGTGGAAGCAGGAATTAGCGATGAAGACTTAAAATCCCTTTCCCTCAATGACCCAAGAATTCAGGAATGGACCCAGAATAAAGAAATCAAGAAAGTCATCATCGTCCCCAAAAAACTGGTCAACATCGTTGTGAAATGACGCACACTCTTAAAAAACCCGGCTTACTTTTTTTCCTTCTCTGCTTTCTATTTTCCGGGTGTGGCTACCACCTCGTTGGAACGGGAAACACACTGCCTTCACACTTAAAAACTATTTTCATTCCTGTATTTGAAAACTCATCTTCTCAACCAGAAATACACAGGGAACTCACCAGCGCCATCTTACAATCTTTCATTACCGATGGGCGGCTGAAGGTCGAAAAGAAAAATGATGCAGATTTGGTAATGGCCGGGAACCTGAGTTATTACGATACACGAGCCGCATCTTTCAGCTCGCAAGATTTGGCGTCGGAAATCATAATAGAATTACAAGTCGAAATAGAAGTGACGGATCAAGTAAAAAATAAACTCTTTATGAAAAAAACACTAAAAACACAATGGGATTACAAATCCACTTCAGAAATTGCAAACACTGAATCAGCTCGACTTGAAGCACTGGAAGAAGCCTATAAAGATTTAGGAAACCGTCTCGTCAGCTTAATAATCGATCAATTCTAAACCTCTTCGAAAAACGTGACCCCTGAAGAACTAAATCAAAAAAATTTACAAGGCAAAATAGAACCCTTTTATTTTTTATACGGTCCTGAAACGTTCTACCATGTAGAAGCGATCCGATCTCTTACGAAAAAATTGATCAACGAAGACAATCGCGATTTCAACCTTGAAACTTTTGATGCACGAACCAGCAATGTAAATGACTGGCTGGGTTCCGTAAAAACCCTATCCTTTCTAGGTGGCACCAAGCTGGTAATTGTTCGCAACTTGCACGATGCAATTCCAAAAGATAATGACGCGCAATCTCTCATCGACTATTCCAACTCCCCTATTGCCGAGGCATGTCTTGTCATTACTGCTGATAAGGTAGACCGCAAACGCAAAATCTATAAAGCCCTCACAAAAGTTAAAGGTGCCGTAACCTGCGAAGCTCCAAAAGAAAACGTGCTGGTGAAATGGGTCCAGGAAAGAGCCAGAGGCGAAGGCTATTCTATGAGCATGAATGCAGCGCGCGGCCTGGTAAACCGTGTGGGGGCTCGCCCTGGAGTTTTGGCACAGGAGCTGGATAAAACTTTGATGTACGTTGGAAAAAACAAGGAAGTGTCAGAAAAAGATGTGCAGGAAGTTGTGGGCGAAACGCGACTGGAAACTGTTTTTTCGCTAACCGATGCTTTGAAAAATAAAAACCCTCACAAAGCCTTACAACTATTGCAGAACCAATTGGACCACGGGGAAGAGCCGATAAAAATCATGGGAACGATTGCCTGGCAATTCCGGGTAATTTGGGAAGTAAAACATTACCAACAAAGAAATATCCCTGCAGGTCAAATTGCAAGAGCTATGGGGGCGAATCCCTTTGTAGTGGAAAAAGCCCTGCAACATACAAAAAATTTTAGCACCCAACAACTTCGGCGCAGTTATACGCAACTCACTCAAGCAGACCGGAGTTTGAAATCCACATCGCAAGACCCCGTAGCCGTTATGCAAACCCTCATCCTCGGGCTCACCTCTGCAAGACAGTAGGATGCTACCAGTGACTAAATTTCTATAGAGAGATTGCTATAAACTTAAACGGTAGGCACGCTTTCATACCCTCCCACGAGGGGGGTTACGAAGCGCGGTTGACGAGGCGTGTGAGGCCGGAAATTTTGCGTGATGCAGCTCTGGAATGAAGAATTCCTTTACCACCTACTTTTGCGATCACTTTTTCGGCTCTTTTTAACTCTACCAAGGCCTGCTCTTTGTTACCCGCTGCTGCTTCTGCGGTAACTTTCTTAGTAACTGTTTTTACCAAGGTACGAAACCCCTTGTTTCTTTCGTTACGTTTTTCGTTTTGTCGGATGCGCTTTAACGCAGACTTATGATTAGCCAAAAAACTACTCCTTCAATATGGGCGATTAAAACTACTCTTCCTAAATCGGAAGAATTTTAATAGAGAATTGATTTTTATACTTTATTCGCGGCTTCTTGTCAAGAAGAAGGCGGTGGAAGGGATTTTAGATGCTCAAGCAGCCTATTAAATTCCTTTTTGAATACCTTATAAAGCTGCGGTGCCTGTGCCAGGTCTCCATTACGTCCAGCTCGCTCCAGCAATAGGGCAGCTTCGCGAACCGGGCCAGCACAAATGTTGGAAGAAGCCCCTTTCAATGCATGGGCCCGCTCCTCCACCTGATGCGCGTCTCCCGCCTCCAAAGCATATAATAATTCCTTCGAATGCTTGATAGCATCCTCAAGATAGGCCTGCACAATTTCTAGGAAGAGATCTTCGTCATCATCGCAGAGCTCGAGTGCGGCCTGCTTATTCAAAACAGGTTCCTGATCATCAGGCATCAGAAGGTCCCAATAAGGCTTCAATTTTGCCCAATAAACGCTTGATATCTACCGGTTTGGTATCGTAATCATCGCAACCGGCTGCAATTGCCTTGTCTCTATCCGGCGTCATGGCGTGGGCCGAAAGCCCCAGAACAGGAATGCCTTTGGTATCGGCATTCGCTTTTAACTGACGAGCCGCTTCCCAACCATCCATAATAGGAAGACTCATATCCAAAAGAATAAGGGCAGGGGATTCTGAAGTCGCCATGTTGACACCCTCCTGGCCATCAACAGCCATTACCACTTCATAGCCCTTCCTTTCCAGTCGCCGAGACAACATGTCTCGGTTCATTTCATTGTCTTCTACGAGAAGAATCTTTACCATCCAAATAGCCTGAATTTCCAATAGTTACTAAATAAAAACCGCAATAACCAATAAATTGTATTGGGCTCGATAACGGCTGGTTATTATAAAGAATTTTCCTAGTCTTGTCATTGTTGGAAAACCATTTTTTAGCACACATTTTGATAACCAGCCCATTATTCAAGGAAATAAGACAATGGGTAACCCTAAAGTATCTATAGCCTTATAAAAATACTTCAATTCAAGCAAACCCCTGGGTTTTTTCAAATATAAATTAGCTCCATTTTCATAAGCCGTGGTGACATCATTCGATAAATCTGATGTTGATAAAATAATCGTTGGCAGCTTTTTTAGTTTTGAGTCATTTTTGATTAATTTCAAAACTTCTATCCCATTAACTTTTGGAATTCTTATATCCATAAAAAGCAAGGAAGGAAAAGGATACTTTGAGCTATCGGCAAACGGCTCCCTTTGAAAAAGATAATCCAGAACGAGTTCTCCATCTGACAACCATTGGATACTTATATCCTTTCCACAGATTTTCAAACTATCTTCGATCAATTCAAAATCATCTTGATCATCATCAACAATCAATACCGGAATAGCTCTACCCGGTTCGACAAACGCTTTCATATTTTTTTGATACCCTTTGAGAAAATTAATCAAAAATTTAAATATTTAAAAAGGTCCCTGGCATTAAAATTACTGCATCTTTTAGAGCTTTTTTACTTCTATGGTCTGGAAATTGAGCTGCTCAATTCCGCCTTTTGCCTCATTGTTATTTCCAGACAACCTTAAAGACCCCCACCCCAAACATTAAAATCTATTAAATATACATTTATTATTCATGTAAAATAGTAACAGAAGATTTCCCCATTGTGGTAACTTTTTTTTCAAAGTTTGGGCTTAACAACTCTTTTTAACTAAATAGAGCACTACTAATAGTCGCGAAAATTATTGATTATTCGAAACTAACCTTCATCTTCTCAATTTTTTGCCTGAGACTTCGATTTTCCTCAATTTGTTCTTCCAATTGAGTTTTATAGGTTTCTAATCGGGATTGAATATCCTCTTCTGTAAAACGCTGTTGGATATGTTGCGGGCAATTCACATCCCACGCCTCCACCTGAAAAACCATCACCCTTTCTGGCCTGGCCTTATAATCTTTGTCCAAGACCTGATCGAGTAACTTCGAATCGTTTTCGACCGCCTTCGCCGTACCCCATATTTTGATTCGCCTTCGGGTTTTATAATCCATCAGAAATATGAAAGCCTTCTGGTTTTCCTGCAGGTTTCCAAGGGTGATGTATTGACGGTTACCGGAAAAGTCCGCAAACGCCAGCCTATTTTCATCCAGAGGTTTTAAAAAACCTTTCGCCCCTCCGCGGTGCTGTATATAAGGCTGTCCATCCGAATTAGTAGTGGCCAGATAGAATGAATCCATTTCTGCAATAAAATTTTTCAAGTCGTCAGTTATTTTGCTTTGCCAACCGTTTGACTGTTCCACACGTTCGTACATTCCTCTAGAACCAAAACGCTGCTGCTGCTTTTTCACTTCAGCGGTGAATGCGATATCACTAACAGGGGTTTTCATTTTTCTTTACCTTTATTTTTATCTCTAAATAGAGAATTAATTTTTCAAATTGGTTTCGACTATTTCAGCCAACTCCTGTTTGGTTTTTACTCCAACAGATTGCGTCGCAATTTTTCCATCTCTAATTAAAATTATATTGGGGATGCTTCGCACCCCATATCTGGCCGCAAGTTCAGGAAAATCATCGACATTTATTTTTCCAACCCTTACCTGACCTTTATAATCTGCTGCAATCTGAGCAACCGTGGGTGAAACCATACGGCAGGGCTGACACCATTCCGCCCAGAAATCGACAAGAACAGGCTTGTCTGACTCTTTCACCCAAACGTCAAACTCCTTGTCCGACAAATTCACTACTTCCACTGAATTGTTCATTTTCAAACTCCTTTAAAAAAAAAGCATCGGGTTGGCCGCCAGAAAACCGGCGGCTCCCGAATTATTTTTGATTCAAGCAGCTAGCACTGCGGCTTTGGGGAAATCATTCACCGTTCCCGCTGCGTTATTAAAATAATTGCTGAACTGAGTGAAGATCACCACAGTTATGATTTCTGTTATCTCCTGATCGGAGTAACCTACATCACGCAACCCATCTATTTCATCCGTTGTCACTGAGCCGCGAGCGTCCATTACCCTTTCGGCAAATTTGATCGCCAGATCGGTTTTTCGGTCTGGCGACTGCCCCTGTCGGCTATCCCTCACCTCTTCATCGGCCAACCCCGCCCCTTTACTCAGAGCACAATGCGCCGACACGCAATAGGAACAACCGTTGGCCTCTGATATACGTAGAGAAATTTTTTCTCTTAGTGCAACCGGCAATACGCCCTGAGCCACAAGGTTTTTGAATTGGATAAATGCCTTAGCTGCAATCGGCGCATTTGCTAGAGTTTTTATTAGATTGGGCAACATCCCCAATTCGTTTTCCACCTGCTGATAAAGATCTTTAACCTCGTTGCTTGCATTTTCAGATTCAATTGCTTGTATTCTTTGCATGATGTTTTCCTTTATATTAAAATTTCTATTAAAAAGATTAAGCCCTGCCGTGAACGTAACCGCCATCGACCGGTAAAATAACTCCTGTGGTGAAACCTGCTGTCGCCAAACTGAAAACCGCCTCCGTAATTTCCTGCACCTCACCCACTCGATTCAACAAAGCCACTCCGCCAAAGTCATCAACATTGGCATCTCCCCATAAAGGTGTCCGAATCATTCCCGGAGCTACCAAATTGACGCGGATATTATCCGCCGCCAACTCACTCGCCAGACTGGTCGTCAAAGCATGGACACCGCCTTTGGTGATCATCGCCGCACTAGCAGGAATGCTCCCGATGGGATGCGACACCAACACCGTGCCGATATTCACAATGCTGCCTCCACCCTGTTGCTTCATTTGCCGAACAGCAGCCTGCGATACAAAATAGGTTCCCTTTAAATTGATATGAATGAATCGATCAATATCCTCCTCCGTGTTTTCAAGAAAAGGCTTTGCACCAAAAATTCCAGCATTGTTCACCAACACATCCACACTCCCGAAACGGTCGACGGCAGCGCGCACCATTTTTTCCCCTGTTTCTGGGTCACCAATATCTCCCACAACGTTTGCTGTGCGTTTTTCATCCCCCAAAGTTTTTTTTGCAATAGAAAGGCGCTCCTCATCCCTGGCGTTTAACACAACATTGAAACCCTTCTCCAAAAACCCCCGGGCTATATCCAGACCAATTCCGCTCGAAGCCCCCGTCACCAAAACCGTTTTAATTTTTAATCCCATCAAATCACTCCCTTAGATAGTTTGAATTATTGAAACTTGTCCCTCCTATAGCAGGCTGCGTGCCAAACTTGCATAAACCAATAAAATCCTTTATTTATAAATAGTTATAGATTTAAGAATCCCTATAAATAAAATTCTATATTTCGTAAATTACTAATTTTCGTACTTATTATTCGAAATATCGTGTATAGTTCAGAAAATATGAAATATCCCATTCAACACATACTCGATTCAGCAGGAGAAGGTATCTATGGACTAGACGCAGCAGGATTCACCACGTTCATAAACCCTGCCGCCGAGAATATGACCGGCTTTTCTGCTGAAGAAATGATCGGTGAATGCCAGCATAAGATGGTGCATCACTCAAGACCCGACGGCACACCCTTCTCCCATCTCGATTGCCCGATTTATGCAGCCTTCAACGAAGGAAAAATTTATTCCTGCTCCAATGAAGTTTTCTGGAGAAAAGATGGAACCTCTTTCCCTGTCGAATACACCAGCACGCCGATCATGAAAAACGGCAAGTGCCTCGGTGCCGTAGTCGTATTCAACGACATCACCGAACGCAAAAAAGCGGAAAAAGAAATTCAAAACCTGCGCCGCCAGTTAGAACTTGAAAACGACTATCTCACTCAAGAGATTGCCAAAGCTTATGGAGGTATTATTGGCAAGAGCCCAGCTCTCAACAATATATTGAGCCAGATAGAACTGGTCGCTCCCACCGAAGCCAATGTCCTCATCACGGGAGAATCAGGAACCGGTAAAGAATTGGTGGCACGAGAAATTCATAATCGCAGTTCGAGAAATCCGCGCGCGTTAGTCACCGTCAACTGCGCCACCATTCCCAAAGAACTTTACGAAAGCGAGTTCTTCGGTCATGTGAAAGGGTCGTTCACCGGCGCCGTGAAAGATCGTGCCGGTCGATTTGAAACTGCAAACGGCGGCACACTATTTCTAGATGAAGTAGGGGAAATTCCATTAGACCTGCAAAGCAAGTTGCTGCGTGTCTTGCAGGAAGGAACCTATGAAAGAGTCGGCGACGAAACTACACGTAAGGTAGACGTTCGCATCATCGCCGCCACCAATCGGATTTTAAAAGATGAAGTGCAAGCGGGACGATTCAGACAAGATTTATATTATCGACTCAATGTATTTCCAGTCGAAGTACCCCCGCTTAGGGAACGTATGGAAGACATACCTTCACTGGCCACACATTTTTTAAAAAGCGCATCTAAAAATTTAAATGTTCCGAACGTCCGCATTACCCAGGCAAACTTAATCGACCTGCAAAACTACGATTGGCCGGGGAATGTAAGGGAACTGCAAAACGTCATAGAGCGTGCGGCTATAATTTCCAGAGGTGGAAAGCTCTTATTGAACCTGCCGAAGGCAGGGAGTTATATAAAAAGTAAAAAATCCGCTGAACCTATTTCAAATGGAGAGATACTTACAGACAATCAGATGAAGGAAAGAGAAAAGGAAAATATTTTGAAAGCCCTCGACCAGGCAGGCGGCAAGGTAACAGGCAAGGGCGGAGCCGCAGATCTTTTGCAAATGAAACCCACCACCCTATATTCCCGCATTAATAAAATGGGGATTGGTCTAAAATGACTGATGAAATTAAGTCTGCTTATCTGGCACCCGAAGGGTTGGCCGAGCATTTATTGAAAGAAGTAGAAGGTGTGATTGCTATTCACGACCGGCTTGTTCTTTCGAGCCAACCTTTCTTCAACGCCCACTGGGCGCAAAATATTTGGAAGAATCCGGTTACTCTTTCTATCGACTCGATCAACGATGCCGCCAAGAAGTTAAAATCCATACAACGAAACTGGAGCCTTTATTCTTTCACGCTGCATCGGCGCGCCAAGCTCATTGTAGAAAAATTAAACTCCCGCAAACCGCAGCCGATTTCGTTTCCGACCTTGCCCCCTTCTCAAGGGATAGGGTCCTGGTGCCTGCTCGATGAAAATACGCTACTCGCATCTGCCGATTGTTCGAGTCCATTCCCCAACGGTGAACCTTCGTTTGCAGAAGACAAAGTGGGCCCACCCAATCGCGCTTATCTGAAGCTTTACGAAGCGTTGACTCTGGCGCAAAAAACCCCGTCACAAGGTGACTTTTGTATTGATATCGGGGGCAGCCCCGGTGGCTGGGCGTGGGTGATTCAGAAATGCGGCGCCGAAGTTCTAAGCATCGACCGCTCACCTCTCGACCACAAAATCACAAATTTAAAAGGCGTGTCATTTGAAAAACGCGATGCGTTTACTTTACTGCCTGAGGAATTTGAAAAGAAAGGGAGGACGGTCGACTGGTTGTTTTCGGATGTGATCTGTTATCCGGAAAAACTTTACGACTGGCTATCAGTTTGGATCGACTCTGGAATCTGTAAAAATTTCATCTGCACCATCAAGTTCAAAGGCCAACCTGAGGCATCTATCATAAAAAAATTCGCCGCCATCCCTGACAGCAAAGTCATCCACTTGTTTCACAACAAGAATGAATTGACCTTTTTTAAACTTTGCTAGCTAATCTGGAAATTCCCAGGGTGGCTCTAAGAATATCACTATGGCCGGTTTGTTTGGCAAGCCTCTCCGATTCGTCGAGACAGGTATTAAACGCTCCCATATTTCCTGTTATGAGATGAAGTGCGGTGGAAGAAAATAAGGGCTGCAAAATTTTTATCGGTTGCTCCAATTCCCTTCCCAATCGTATGCGGTTTTGCAAAGTGGCGAATCCTCTATCGAATGCGCCATACAAAGATGCGAATCGCTCATCCCTATCCGGCTTCAGGATTAATGCATCTCCCAGAATTTCCAAGGCTTTATCCCACTCGCATTTTCGCCAATAGGTGATACCGACTATAGAAAGAATCGCGGCTTTTCCTGCATTGTCATCTGTTTGTTTAAACAGGATCAACGCCTCTTCAAACTGCTCTAAAGCCTTTGCAAGCTGCGCCTTCTCCCAAAAAGCGGTCCCCAAAGCAGTCAAAACCATGGCCAGTAGGCTTTTCTCACCTTTCACATCCAAGGCGAGTTTTTTAAGGCAGGCAATTGCAGCATCGTATTTCCTTACTTCCTGGCAGCCATTGGCATAAGCAACAGCCTGGGTCACTGTTTCCGCTAAATCACCTTTTAAATTCGCCGATTTAAAATTTTCTTCTAACTTTGATAAATCCATTTCACCCCAAAAATTTAAAGAGACTTTTTGCGATTTCCATCATCAAACATATATGATGCAAAAAATACAAAACCGAACACTATTTTTTAACGCTAAACAGGACAGCTAATTATGTTCAAAGAAATAAACCCTCATCTGGTGCAGGAAATGGATGAAGAAGGAACCGTAAACGTGGTCGATATTCGAGATCCGGGTTCCTATGCCTCGGGTCATATTCCCAACGCAGTTTCTCTCAGTGATCAGAATGTAAAAGAGTACATAGAAAAAACCGATAAGGAAACTCCATTAGTGGTCTGCTGTTACCACGGCAATTCCAGTCGCGGTGCCGCTGAATATCTCTCTCAACAAGGATTCAAAGAGGTCTACTCCATGTCCGGCGGATTCGAAGCCTGGCCCGACTGACCGGCGCAACCGCCGGTGGTAATAGGTCTAGACGTATTGGAACGGACAATATGGTTGCGCTTCTAGAGGTAGAACCCTCAAACACCTCTTTTTAATTCCCGTCTTCTGGTAAGAAGCCCTTATTTTTATATCGCCTCAACGCTTCACTGCAATCGCAGGTTCTTTCTTCCTCTTTCAACATTTCAAACACAGCGCGAATAAGTGTCGGAAATTTCTTAATCGAATCATCCACCTGTTTTTTTTCTTCTTCTGTTTGCATGCCTTCAAATAGTTCACCCTTTTTAAATTCTCTGGCCTTGACTCCCTCTGCGTAGTTGGTGAGATAGCAAAAAGGGGTATAACAAATTTCTTTTTCGCGTGCGAGAAAGGCCTCCGGGGCCAGAGTCATGCCGACCAGATCGGCACCCAGAATGCGAAGCTTCCTTATTTCTGCCGGGGTTTCCAGTCGCGGGCCCTCGGTGCAGGCATACACCGCCTGTTCATGATGAGGTAAAGCACCTTCGTGCAAAACATCATGTAATGCATGTGCAATTTGCGGACAAAAGGGCTGGCTTTGTCGGATAAACCCGATTCCCGTTCCATCAAAAAATGTAGTAGGACGGTTTCGCGTCTCATCAATAATATCGTGGGGAACTACAAAGTCGCCAGGCTTGAACGCAGTGTTAATGATACCCGGACCGGACCAGGCAATGATTCTTTGAACTCCACAATCTTTCAAAGCGTGGATATTTGCCCGGTAATTCACAAACGGCGCGGTCAGCGAATAATCCGTTTCACCGTGACGTGAAAGGAAAAGAAATTGGATTCCATTAAAATTAAAATGATGAATGGGTGCGCTCTCGCCATAGGGCGTATCAAGACTCTGGCATTTTTTTTCTTCACCCAATGACTGCTCGGCAAGAAGGTGATAGGCGCCGCTGCCACCAATTACCGCTATCGGCACAGGGTCTTTTGCGAATTGATTCATTCGTATTTAATCCAAATATGTTTCAATATCGCCAACGTAATTGGCCGCCGACTCTCGAATGCCGCGAATTTCTTCTTCCGTCAACTCGCGCTTCACTTTTGCAGGGGACCCAAGCACCAGGCTTTTGGGAGGAATTTTTGTGTTTGGAGTGACCAATGCCCCGGCTCCAACAATCGATTGCTCTCCAATTTCAGAGCCGTCCATCACAATAGCGCCCATCCCAATAAGACATTGCGAACCAATGGTGCAGGCATGCAAGGTAACATTGTGGCCTACCGTAACCTCATCGCCAATTTCTAATGGAAGAGTTTTGCGCGCAACATGCAAAACACAGCCATCTTGGATATTTGTTCGTTTGCCGACGCGAATGAAATTTACGTCTCCTCGAATTACAGCGTTGAACCATACACTGCTCTCTTCACCAATTTTTACATCGCCGATGATTTGCGCGCTATCAACCACGAGCGCCGACGCATCGATTTCCGGTTTCGTACCTTTAAAAGGATGGATCATTTTTAAGCCTTTAAAATTTTTAAGTTATCAAAAGTTTTATCATGGTCTGATATTTACTATTTAAAGTCCACGACAAAAATATTTCTTTGCTTGTCAAACATCTGCCAGATAGCATTCGCGAACTGCCGTATAACTGATCTTTGCCAATTGTTGTCTATCAGGACCCGGGCCGATTTCCGACAAAATAAATACCGTTGCCTTAAGTCGGGGATTTTTTAACAACATTATCATATGTTTGAAAAAGGAGTCCCCATAATATGCGATTGTAGGTCGATTTCCATCATGATATTTAAGGACCACAGGCACCACAGACCGTTTTGCCCGAACCACAGACTCAAAAACCGCTGACTTAAATGGGACAATATCTGTCCCGTCTGTTGCCTGCGCTTCGGGGAATAATATCACTGAGCAGTCAGAATTCAATCGCGTTTCTATATTTTCAATAATAGACCTGACCTGCCGCTTATGTTTTCTGTTGGCGAAAATAGTCATTCCAAGCCATGCCAAAAGATTAAAAAAAGGCCAGTCAGAAATTTCTGCTTTCGAAACGAAGAACCCTTTAAAACACGCTCCAAGAATAAAAATGTCTGGAGTCCCAACATGGTTGGCTACGATCAGTGTGCCGGGTTTGGGAACTTCATTCCCCACAACTTCAATTTGAAAATTCAACACCCAGCAAGTAGTTTTAGCCCACCAACGTGTGAAAAATAAAATCCAATTCAATTTTTGTGGTTTTGACACAAAAAATAAAATATGGACTGCCACCCCTATCAGAAAAAAAACAATAAAGACTCCGACATAAATAAGTAGCCGAGATAATGCCAATAAATAACCCATATTATGGCCTAGAAAAATTCACGCCCTTTTTTCTTCAGGCGAAACATATCGCAAATAATTAAACGCTTTAGATTGGCAAAGATAGAAACGATCCCGTCAACCAGTCGCAGCTTCTTTTTAACTGGAATTTGCAAAACCTGGAAAATTTCATCCACCACTTTTGACCATGCAGCATGTGTTTTTAAAAGACTGTAATGTATTTTATCTGAACCCGCGAACAATTCCATTCCTGTTATTAAATGAACTTTTTCATTTTCCTCAGCCTTTTCTTTTAAATAGTCATTTACTTTTTTGATGAACAATTCTGTCTCTTCATAAGTAATGCTGCTACCTGGGTAGAAAAATGATTTCAGCATGAAAAAGGTGGTGGGGCTCACATCTTTTTTTAAATCAACGTGAATGGAAGTTAGAAAAATTTCAGCATCCCATTTAAGCATTCTATCAATCAAAGAATCTAAACCTTCAATCAGAGTGTCGGCCGAAACTCCATACATAAGGTCGTTACCAATATCCGTTATAAGCACAACCCTCTGTCGTGTCTTTTCTGATTTTTTCTCTGCGATTTCTATTGCGCGACAGTCTTGAATGGATGGATATGAAAAATTAAACATTCCTCCTCTAGAGCAAAAACCGCGCCCCGGACCCAGAGCATTTATAAAATTTATTTCACTTTTTTCAAGACATTTAGAGAGATGGCGAGTCAGCAGGGTGTAACCTCGGGCGAGGTTGCTGGCACCCAGCAGCAGAAATAAAATGGGCAAATCAGAAGAAGGTTCTTCTTGCATCAGGCAGGAGCTAACGAAATTGTTTTGGAACACCCACAAGATTTGCCTGGGCTTCCAGTTTCATTTTTACATCCTTATAATAATCCGCCATATTTTTGTACTCCACGGCTTTGGGGTCTCGTCTGCGGTGCAATTGCTTCGCGCCTCTAGAATAATTCCTGATGTATTCATTATAAGTGTCGAATCGTTTTTTCCACCAGGACCCGGCTTTCCCGCCCCATTCCATCTCTCCATCTGTAAGGGGCTTCGGGATCAGGAGATTTTTACCCCGGTCAATTTCGAAACGGTAATCGCCGAGAAAATTCATTCCCAATAATCCATCCATGTTTACATATGTATCATTGATAGAAGCCTCTAACAACATGGATTGTGCGTTGCCCGTTTTTACCGTTTGCAAAGCAAAAATTGCGCTTTGTCTTGCCCCATTTGCTGTTTGAAAAGTTCTCTTTGCACTTATGCTGGCAGCATACATACCCAACTCTTCGGCAACCTCTTTACTGAGAGAGATGGAAGATGCACCGGTGTCAAGTATGAGACGGGCGGTCACTGTACCATTGAGAACCGTATCAATAAGATAATTATTTCCGGAAGGGATGAGCGGTACCTCAATAGCACCTCCATTGGATCGACCCGGCATTTCTATTGGTGCAATTGTGCTTGGTGAGACACCCCGGGTTATGGAGGAGGACTGCTTTCGTGCCTCTTTATGTTTTCGAAAACCTTTATCTTCTCTGTACTCTTCAGGAATCTTCGAAAGATCATCTGTGTAATGAGTCTTTCCATTTTCATCCTTATAAGAATAAATACCCGCCTCACCATTGGGAGTAAGGAGAGTAATTCCAAAGACGGTTATCAAGGCACAAAACGTAATACTGAACCTATTGAACTTCGATTGACAAGAGCTATGCTGGTTTAACTTCATTAGATAAAACCATAAATCCTTTCTCTCCCCATTGTTTCAATATTCCGAGAAACAATATTATAACCCAATCTTATTTATTACTGAATAATAGAAGTGGAGTTTTGTCTTAAAGGAGATGAAGGAAGTATTAACGAAACTGTTGCGGGACGCCCGAAATCATAGCGCGGCTTTCCAGATTCTGTCTTAGGTCCTTGTAAAACTCGGCGGTTTTCAACATGTTTGCCGCTTTTTTGTGGCCCCTGCGTTGCATTTGTTTTGCGCGGTTGCTGAAACTTTTTACAGAGGTCTCGTAATATTCAAAACGACTTTTCCACCAATTACCTGGCTTCCCTCCCCAAGTGACTTCCTCACTCTTGCTGGGAGGCTTGAGAGTCAATAGCTTATTGGTGCGGTCGATCTCGAAACGAAAGTCACCGAGAAAACTCATTCCCAACAAACCATCAATATCTTTAATATGTTTTGCAATAGACGCCTCAACCAATTGTGAGGTTGCGCTCCCGGCACTTACTGTTTGCAAGGCAATCAGCGGCATCCATGCTTCACCTCCCGCTGTGTTGAAAGGCATCTCAGCAGACACACCCCTATTAAAAACTCCTAACTTTTGCCCGACCTCTTCAGAGAGTGTGATAAAAGATGCCCCGGTATCAAGCATGAGTTTGGCTTTGACTCTGCCATTGAGGAGAACTTCGACAAGAAAATTTCCGCCACTTACAGGTATGAGTGGAACCTGAACTTCCTCAGTGCTTGAAGAGACTGTTGGAATTTCTAGCGGTGCCGATGATTGAGGTGCGGGAGACGGTGTGGTTCGATGCGAACCACGAGCTTGCTTGTGTTTGCGGAAACCATCTCCACTACCCCTAAACTCTTCCGGGATCTTGGAGATATCATCAGTAAAGTGGATAGCGCCATTTTCATCTTTGTAAGAAAAGATGGCCGCTTCACTCTGAAGGGTAAAGTGGTAAAGTATCAGAAAGGTTACTATCGATAACCCTGCTAGTCCTATACCTAGCCTATTCAATTTCGATCGGGCTGACATAGACTTCGCGGGGTTTGACTCCATCCGATGGGCCCACTACCCCTTCTCTCTCCATAGCTTCTATGATTCGCGCAGCCCTGTTGTATCCTATCCTTAAACGGCGCTGAATATAAGATATGGATGCCTGCCTGTCTTTGGCAACGATGGCTAATGCCTCATCGTATTTTTCATCCATATCCTGTTCCTCTTGTTCGTCCTTAGCTTCTATTTCTGCAGCCTTGAAAATATCTTCTTCGTAAACGGGCTTCGCCTGCTTCTTAATGAAACCTACTATTCGTTCGATCTCTTCATCGCTGACCATTACCCCGTGAAGCCTTAATAAATTGGATGACCCCGGTGGTAGAAACAACATGTCTCCCCTGCCTAACAATTTATCAGCGCCCATCGCATCGAGGATGGTTCGTGAATCAACTCGAGAAGTCACCTTATAAGACATTCGTGTTGGAAAATTTGCTTTGATGATTCCGGTCAACACATCAACAGAAGGACGTTGAGTTGCAACGATAAGATGAATGCCCGCAGCGCGTGCCATCTGCGCCAGTCGAGTCAATGAATCTTCCACGCCTTTTGATGCAACCATCATCAAGTCAGCCAACTCATCGATTAACACAACAACAAAAGGAAGTTTTGCAGGTGGTTCGGGAAGTAACGTTTCCTCTTCCTCTTCACCATCTTCATCAACAGGCTTCACACCTTTATTGGCTTTTTCATGCTTCTTGAATTCAATCTCATATTCTTTTTGACGTTTTTCTGCATACTCATTAAAGCCGGTGATGTTTCTAACCCCGCATTCCGCCATCATTTTATAACGCGACTCCATTTCAGTGACGGCCCATTGCAACGCCGCTGCAGCTTTTTTAGGATTCGTAACAACCGGAGCAATAAGATGCGGGATGCCATCGTAAACCGAAAGCTCTAGCATTTTAGGATCAATCATGATCATCTTAACTTCATCGGGTGTGGCATTGAGCAAGATGCTGCATATCATGGAGTTCAGCCCAACACTTTTTCCTGATCCGGTCGAACCCGCCATCAACAAATGCGGTGTTTTCGCAAGGTCTTGTACTGCAGGCTCACCGGTTATGTCTTTACCGATCGCAAGATTCAATTTGGAATTGGATCCCTGAAAGGCATCTGATTCCATGACATCTCTAAAATAAATCGTCTCACGGCGAAGATTCGGAATCTCAATCCCAACCACAGGCTTTCCTGGGACAGGAGCAAGAATGCGCAACCCAACACAACGCATGGCCAGAGCCAAATCATCAGCAAGTGAAACAATGCGACTCACTTTTACACCCGGTGCCGGTTCGTATTCAAACAAAGTGATAACGGGACCCGGTAAAACTTGAACGACTCGGCCCTCAATGCCAAAGTCTGCCAATTTCTTTTCCAAAATCGCACTACTTGCTAAAATTTCATTTCGGGCTTTCTCAGAATCTGTCCCTACCTCAGGGGGCACATCGTTTAACAAAGACAGAGGCGGTACCTCGTATTTATCTGACGAACCCATAAATGGGAAATTATCCTGTACCACAAACTCTGGTTTCTCTTCTTTTTTATTTTTGTCAGACTTGTCCGGACGCTCAGCCACCACGGGTTCGGGGCGGTTGCGTGTAACAATCACCGGATCGCTTACAATTTTTTTGGTTTTAACAGCATCTGCACGTGCCGTCTGGATTTTTTCAAAAACGGCTTTCATCCCCAGAAAGACTTTTACGGTCCCTTGCAACATCTTTATGACAAGGCTTTTGATGCCGGTCATACCCAACCACAATGCAGCACCCGTCATAGAAATAATTTTCCCAAAAATTTCTACAAGCACATTGACCTCAAGGCGAGTCATTACCATAAAAGAAATAAACAATATTGTTGCAAGAATCAATATCGCCCCTGATGGATTCAACCAAGTAACCAGAAACCCGCCAAGGCCATCACCAATCAAACCACCAACGGGCACAGCCTTCCCAAAAAATGGATCAACTTGAAACTGAATCGCCAGCAAGGAGCAAAGTCCGACAAGGAACAAGATTCCAGAACCCATGATCACCGGCCAGTTTTGCATTTGCCTGCCACGAATCAATGCCCAGCCTAAAGCTGCCGTGATAACGGGGAAGAAAAATGAACCACTGCCAAAAACACGTGCCAGTCCATCTGCAAGATAGGCACCCACCATTCCGCCGGAATTGACAACGCCAGTTCCCGTCACACTTTTATTGAAGGAGGGGTCGGTGGAGGAAAATGTCATCAACGCCATAAATCCAAAAACCGTGAAGGCCAGCGCAACCACACCAAAAAAATCTCGGATCAAAACATGTACTGTTTTTTCTTCACTCATGGGTAACTATTCTCGGGTTAATCGGGGTTATCAATCTACGGGCGGTGTCCTGAGAAATGTTATCGCATTTCCAGTTTTCATCATCCGTATCCAGGTGGTCGAGGTTGTAATGCAGACCTCGACTTTCTTTTCGCGTCAGCGCGCCTTGAATAATCAACTGCGCGGTGATTGCGATGTTCCTCAGTTCCAAAGTGTCTTTTGTAATTTTAAAATTCCAATAATATTCCTGAATTTCTTCCAGCAGAAGCTGAATGCGACGCTCCGCTCGTTTCAAACGTTTATCTGAACGAACAATGCCAACATAGTTCCACATCAAACGGCGTATCTCGTCCCAGTTATGTGAGACCACCACCGATTCGTCACTGTCGACGGCGCTTCCAGGATCCCATTCAGGAATCCGCTCCAACAATTTTTTCGAGTTTTTCGATTCTTTAAATAAGCTTACCGCTTTGTCAACAGCGCGATGCGATAGCACCAGACCTTCTAATAACGAATTGGAAGCCAGGCGGTTTGCGCCATGCAATCCTGAAAAGCAAACTTCGCCGCTGGCGAATAAACGTTTGATATTGGTTTGTCCGTTTGCGTCCACCACCAGCCCGCCACACATATAATGAGCCGCAGGCACAACAGGCACTCGCTCTTTGGACATATCGAAACCAAACTCAAGACAGGTTTGATAAATATTCGGGAACCGTTCACGAATGCGATAACCCTCTAGATGTGTGACATCCAGATAAACACAATCGTCACCACTTTTTTTCATTTCGTGGTCAATGGCACGGGCAACTACATCACGTGGAGCGAGACAACCCAACTCATGATATTTCTCCATGAAAGTGTCGCCATTCTCCAAACGTAAAATTCCACCTTCGCCTCGAACCGTTTCAGAAATTAAAAACGATTTTGCTTTAGGGTGAAAAAGACAGGTCGGGTGAAACTGAAAGAATTCCATGTTGGCAATCTTTGCGCCAGCACGATAAGCAACAGAAATCCCATCTCCAGTAGCGGTATCTGGGTTAGACGTATAAAGGTAAACCTTGCCAGCTCCACCAGAGGCAAGAAAGATCACGTTGCCAACAATGGTTTCTACTTGATTCGTTTTGTGGTTCAACACATAGAGGCCTAACGCCTCATCGTCGGTACTGCCTGGTTGAATTTTGTCATCAAGCCTGGCCTTGGTGATCAGGTCGATCGCCATATTATGTTCGAATATTTCTATATTTTTTTCAGCGTGGACCGCTTCAATGAGTGTTTTTTCAATTTCCCATCCCGTAAGATCATGAGCATGAAGAATTCTACGCCTGGAGTGACCGCCCTCTTTTCCTAAATCAAACTCCGTTCCGCGAAGATCGAATTGAGCACCCAGTTGGATCAACTCACGGATTCTGGCTGGACCCTCACGACAGGCGATTCGCACAAAATCTTCGTGGCAAAGTCCGCGGCCCGTTTCCATCGTATCCTGGACATGAAGCTCGAAAGAATCGTCTTCCGCCATTACCGAGGCAATTCCGCCCTGGGCATATTTGGTGGCAGACTCTTCCAGCGCATCCTTGGTGATGATTCCCACCGAGCCGAACTTGCAAACCTTGAGTGCGAAGGTCAATCCGGCAACCCCAGAACCGATTACTATGAAATCCTTTTGCATAGACATGCCCAGATTATATCGAATTACTCCTTAATTTTCAACCTATTAGCATAGGGCGCTGGATTAATTTTAGGAGTGGATGTTGCTTTTTGAGGGTGTTTAGAAGCAGTTTTGACTCATTTTTGCCCTAATTTGATCCCTCTCCCTTGAGGGGAGCGGGCTGGGTGAGGGTGATTCATTCAAAATTGGATTAAATCTCGCCCATTTCGCCAAATCGAAGACCATGCTAGGCCGAAGCAGGAGGATCGTTTTCGGACTTAAAATGGCGAGATATTTATCAAAGAGGATAAAAAATATTACAAGCTACGCCCGGCGGTACGCCGATTTGAAAACAAAAATAATATCAAGATCAAAGCAATACCGCTGATATAAACTCCCGCTTTTAATCCAATCGGAACGTAAGAAAATTCGACCTTATGGTTTCCCGGTTTCAGCTTTATCGCTCGGTAAAATGAATTAGCGCGATAAATGGGTTGCTCCTTACCATCCACCGTTACTTTCCATCCTGGGAAATAGGTGTCGAGCAGAACCAGAAATCCCTCTCCGTTCTGGCGGGTACTTATAGATACTCCATTTGGAATATATTTTAAATCTTCAACTTGCCCTGAAAAATTTTTAGTTTTTTCCACTGGAACCGACTCTTCCAGAAGAACCTGCTTGAGTGGATTGAAGTTAGAGTCATAATAAAAGTTAAGCAATTTTTCTTTCGGCAGCATTATCGAATCTCCGACTAAGAACGCCCGTGGCAAAGCATCTTCAAACACCTTAACCTTTTTAATTCCCCTCCTCTCCGTTTCGAAAGGAACCTGTTCATAGTCCTCAGTTACCCAGTACTTCACATTACTGCGTTTTAAAATTATTTTTTTCTTTTGGACTTTAGAAAATATAAAAGACTTGTACCAGCGATAACTCGCATTCATCTTCATGGTTGCTGATCCATCTACATAAGCCAGATCATGAATAGCCCCAAGATTCGGGTAAACTTGATCTCGTGATGCTAATTGAAAAGCTAAAATATTTGTTTTGTTCAACTGCTTAGTCTTTTTATGCGACTTGCTTTGAAGAGGAGCCTTTACTTTAGACTCCCTGTCCAACAACATACCGTTATAAATTCGATATGAGTCGGCAGTCCCTCCCAGCCGCTCGGCCAACACAGGAGGCTGAGTGTAAAACTGCTTATCGATCATGGGAATGACCATAGAGTTTTTACCCATCAAGTCCATCACCATTAACAGCAGCAGAAAATATAAGAATCTTGATTGGTTTATCTTTTTAAAATGCAACGCAAATAGAGAAAGGGTGATCAAAAGCAAAACCATTAAAGTTTCGAACCCGTTCCGGTTAGCATGCAAGCCATACATTGCTGCCACCCCTATCCCCGTTATAAATAGGGCAAGCAAAATTTTTTTAAAATCATTCTGATTATCTTTCAGCGCATTTAACAAACGGTCCAATGCCAGACCGGACAAAAATACCAACGCAAAGGCGCAAAGAAAAAAGAACTTTTGAGGATAACGGAACATATCAAAGATAGGTATCCATTCATGAAAAAAAGAATAGAACGGATTATACTTACCTAACGCAAAAAACACTCCCATGCCAAATACCACCAGCCAAAATCGAATTGACTTATCTCCCCTTAAAACCAGCAGACAACCGAAAAGTATAAACATCGGTACGACACCCATATAAAAACTATGGATGAAGTAATCCATCTCCCTATCTGTAGATTCCAGGAAGCGCATATAATTTTCTGGTAACAAAAGATCCAACAAAGTGTTCGGGTTCAACGACCAATGTGTGCTGGTGGCATAGTTCAGACCGCTGCCGCGTGCTATTTCTTTTAAAAAAGCGAATGTTGGGAGCCATTGCACAGCAGAGAGCGCCAATGCCATCCCAACAAGAACTAGAATGGCTAAACTTTTTTTAACGAAACCATGAATCTTATCTTTCTCTTCATATAAATAAATTGAATGCGCATAAATCAATAGCACAGAAAAAATGGAATTCTCCGGCCCCCCACCCAAAACCTGAAAAGAAATAAAAATCGCTGCCCAACAAAAATATTTCAGACTACCCTTGACCCTATACTTTTGCCACATCATTAATATTAGGGGAAACCAAACCGCTGACTGGAAATGGTTATAGACCGAAGCAAGTGATAAAAAATAGCCCCCCAATAAACTGGTCACCGACGCACAAAGAGAAGCTTGAACTGATTTTTTCCAATACCGACAAAGCCCATAGACCGAAGTCATTAAAAGAATATGATGGAATAAAAAATAGGCGTGGAAGGCAAAAAGAAAATCTTTAATCAAAAATAATATCGAAGGAGGATAAAAAACTCCCGGATGCATCAAAGGCATTAAGGGAGTCCCCTGGAGCAGGTTCGGATACCAGAAAGGCCACTCCCCCATGGCCCAAACTCTGGCAAGATACAATTTCATGGGATAGGCAAAATGCTTAACATCTCTAAAGAAAAATGTTTTGCCTTCAAATAAAACAGGAAAAAAATAAAGGACAAAAATTGATAGAAGAATTAAGGAAGGCAGAAAAAGTTTTAAAGCAGGATGTCTATCATCATTCATTTCGATTGGGAATGCTTTAAGTTGAAACTAATACAGGTAATGGAATGGACAAGCGATTGCATCAGCCTTTCAGGCTCTTATTATTTTCCATATCGAACCACATCGCAAATAAGAGGAACTGCAGTCCAGAAATAATGAGAAAAGCTGCAAACAAGGCGCTTGTTGTGGAAACCGGCCCAGTAAATATCCGATATAAAAAAAGGTATATCCCGGTAATGAATCCTGCCGGGAAAGCAATCAATCCCAGAGTATAGAAAAACACTAAAGGGTGAAAATCTCGAATCACGTATTTATCAACCAGTCTGCTGAAAAAGCAATGCAACAACAATCGTGAAATTGTGATAACTACACGGGAAATTCGAATTCCCGAGACCTCTCCGATATTGTATACAGGGCGAACAGGGACATCGCGTACGGTACAATCGGCAACATTTAACTTAACTAATAAATCATTTGGCATTCCATACCGGGGATAAACATTGTCCAGGTCGACGGCCTGCATGGCTTTTTTTGATATGGCAGTATAGCCACATTGTGTATCTGCAATATGCCAATACCCACTGGCAATTTTCGTAAGCAGAGAAAGAATGCTATTGCCTATATATCGATGCCGCGGAATAATCTCCCAAGCCTTCTTGTCAAATAAAC
>JABJCF010000138.1 GCA_018665625.1 Nitrospina sp.
ACCAATTAAAGAAAATGCAATGACCGAAGATTCTCAATCCTTAAAAGAAAAATTGGAGTCTTCCAAAAAGTATCTCCAGAATGCGGATTTCAAAGGCGCCGATCTTGCCGGTGCCGAACTGAAAGGTGCCCTGCTGGGAGGGGCTGACCTGCGTGGTGCCAACATGAAAAAAATTTTCCTGGGCGATGCAGAGCTTTCCAAAGCCAACTTGGCAGAAGCTAACCTGGAAGAAGCCAATTTAAACTGCGCGGACTTGAACAAAGCAAATTTAAAGGGCGCCAACATGCGTGCACTTTATGCTCGATCAGCAGATTTGAGAGGTGCAAATTTGAGCAATGCTGATCTCACTAAATCCAACTTGCGCCAATGTTCTCTGTTTAAATCCTGGATAAGGAACTCAGATCTTAGTGGCGCGAATTTGCAGAACATTAAAGGTGCACAATCACAAATGCAGGGTTCAAAATTTTGCGGCGCAAAGTTAGAAGGCGCAGACCTTTCGGGAGCCAAATTGGACGAGGCTGATATGGAGGGAGCGGGATTGCAAGTCGCAAATCTCAGCAGAGCCGTTCTCAAAAATACGAATCTAAAAGGAGCAGATTTGAAAGGAGCTAACTTAAGATATGTAGTTGGACTGACAAACAGTCAGGTGGAGTCAGCCCTCATTGACAAAACAACTCTTTTACCTCAATACCTGAAAATAGAATGGAAATCGGAAACCGAGTTTGAGTGCCATGTCTCAAAGGAAAAAAGAATCTATTAAAAGTCACTTTTCGTTCCTCCTGTCAATTTCCCCCAGTAGTTCCCCTACCGTTCGCACATTTATAAGATCGCGATAGCTTGATACCATCCCAATTATATTAATGCTTAGGGGAAATGGCTCATCCCGGTCACGCAATATTATTGTTCCCGTAATATCTTGTTCATTAAATTCCACCAGGTTTTCTGCTAACAAAGGCAAAGAAACCTGCTCAACCTCTATCGAAAAAGAATATTGTTTTTCAAGATACTCTTTTAGTTCGTCAACCTCTGGTTGTGATAAAAGGTAATTTGCACGTCGTTCAATCCATAGCTTGGCTTTACCTGTTTCAGGCAAATTATGGTAATCCTCGATCAAGCTTTCAAAGGGGAGCAAGGGTTCATCCCTCAAATAGCAAACCCAGTCTACCTTTACAAAGTTTTCAGGGTTTTGCCCCGATAAAAGGCGAGAAGAGTCTATTAGAGAAAATGCACGAAACAATTTCAACGGCTTTCCCCTCCCTTCTTCAATTGAGTATTTTTCACTATTCTTTCCAAAGTAGACTATTTAATTTTCCTCATCAATTATAAGGAGTATGATTGTGGGTGCACAATTTAAATTTATAAAATAAGGAATCTCCTCAAAATAATGTCTACCGAAAGAAAGATAATCAAGTTTGGCGCATCAACCGGTTTTACCGTTGTATTGGAATTTGGAAACGAAGCCGAAATGACGGAATACAGTAATAAAATTAAGAACGCCGGCTTAAAATGTGAAATCATCGCCAGTTTTAATGTGAATTTTGACGAAGCAGATTTAATGATGGATATGAGAAGCCCCGAATGCAGAGCTCAGTTCGACATCGAAGACTGGATCTAGCCACCAGCGTGACCCTGGACCCTATAGATCAGAACGTTTTAGAATAAACGGTGATCATTACGCTTCTAGGGAGAACGAATAGCCTCTTCTCTCTTTTGAGCCTGCAGGAACTCGAGACGCTCAGCCAATGTTTGAGGTTTTTCTTTTCGATTTTGCAAGAATCGAGTAAACCAATCCAGCCCCTCCCCTAGTTTCGGGTCCATTTTAATTGCCCTGTCATAATCCTCGATGGCTTTCTCATAAAAACCCATTCGGTCTTCCAGGATCGCTCGATTTGCAAAGGATACGGCTGAATCAGGATCGAGCATTAAAACTTCATTAAATGCTTCAAGCGCTTTCTGGTCTTTCCCCAACTGCATGAGGGTTCTCGCCCTTCCCCTTTTGGCATGGATGAAATCAGGGTATTCAAATACTGCCTTCTCATAGTAACCCAGTGCTTCCTGAAACTTTCCATCCGTATAGAGGCCTACTGCTTTTGCAAATGAAGGTCGACTCTCTGTGGAAGTAGAACTTTTGAGGATAGCCCAACTAAAGGAAAGGAAAATCAGGCCAATGCCCAGAAATCGGATAACGCGGTAAACCTTATCGATTTCCATGATTGGCAAATTTACTCGGAATATTTCCAATGAGCTAGCCGAACACCCTCTTGACTCAACCGCCGGGTAATTCGCTGTATAGAAGCCTCATTTAAATTTTCTTTCTTGAAAACAGCATTTACAAAATCGGAGACAATATCAGGTTGATCGTCTCCAAAAGAAGGCACCTGTTTTCCAACAAAATCATAGGTAGACTCGTCAGAAGTATAAAACCTGAAAAAGGTGGTGAGATACAAAATCATACTATTTCGCGAAACATGGCTTGGTTTGCGCTTTCCATTCAGGCCATTAACAGAAAATTGCATTCCGGCAATCCTCCTGCGGGAATCCAGCGAATCCTTTTCAACCTCATATTTGAAAGCCTTAAAACAGGTGGAGAGAACCGTACTTTCCAGATTCCCATAGGGAAATTCATTTTTCCCCTGGGTAAGATTTTTCATCTTATCCATGGCCTTTTTTCCCTTAGGAGAATAACAAAACTGGGCCCGCCATACCTTAAATTCTCTTACCGTTTTTATCATAGGATTAGATCCCATAAAAATTCATCCTCAATTGTTGAAATTAAAAAAAAGAATTAATCCTTATTATGAATAGCTGGGTCGGGGTGTAAGTTTTGTTCTGCAACATAGGTCTGATGACCTTTTTGGTGCACAAGCACATGGTACCAAGGCTCATCTTTTGGAGGTCGGCTTTTTGCTACCGCTTCATACCATTCGTCGGTGGACTTAAACTCCAAATCCACGCCAAGGATGATGCCACGATAATCAAAAAGTTTATGCTGAATCAATTGACCAATACAATATTTTGCTTTTGCTGATTCGCTCATCTTCTATCGTCATTAAGGGGAATTACAAACCCAAATACGCAGTTCAGGCTAATTAGATTCCCAAGTTTAAAAATTTCATCAATACGATAAATTTATACCTCAATTTTTTTCATAAAGCAAAATCCTATCCTAAAACAGACCTAATTTTTCTTCCTTTTCATTGTGGCAAAAGAAAATATAAGGATTAAATTATTAGAAGTGGTTTTAAAGAACTATTTCGGGGGTTTCGCCGTGTTGGATTTCTTTAACACTCTTACTTCTAGTGAAATAAAAGAGCTGCGGCACTCCGCACCCAAAATAGCCGAAGAAATTCAGAACCTGGCCAATCAGCAAATTACGTGGGCTGAAAAATTACAAGCTGCAGAATTTGCCCGTATGGTAAAGGACCCTTATAGCAGGGCGGTATTTATGACCCTCACCGACCAGGTGTTCAGACTGAGTCACGACACAGCAGTACTTCAAAAATTTATCCAAATTTTAAAACAACATGGCGTTCCGGGTTTTTTTGGGATTTTTGATCAGGCCATGCTGCAGATATTGAAAATATTTGGCCCCCTTATTCCCAATTTTCTTTCCCCACCTATAGTCTGGAGCATCCTCAAGGTAATGCGTTACAAAACCAGGAATGTCATCCTAAACGAGGAAAAAGAAAATTTACAACGCTACTTCCTGAACTGCAAAAAAGAAAATCTGAGAATAAATATAAATCATCTGGGCGACATGGTTCTAGGTGAAAAAGAAGCCGCAAAACATCTCGATGACTATATAAAAGGTCTGCGCAATCCACATGTTTCCTGCATATCAGTAAAAATTTCTACCCTTTACTCACAAACCAGTAATGTCGCTCACGACCATACCGTTTTCATCGTAACTGAGAAGTTGAACAAGCTCCTTGCTATTGCACACGCAGAGGAAAAAATAACAAATATTCCAAAACTCGTTTATCTGGACATGGAGGAGTATAAGGATCTCGCTCTTACCGTTGATGTTTTCAAATATTTCCTGCAAAACCCGAAATCAAACCATTTAACTCTAGGGATCGCGCTTCAAGCCTATATCCCAGATTCATTCACTTACCAACAGGAGCTGACACGACGGGCAAAAACAAGGTTGGCTCGAGGGGGTGTCCCTGTGCGCATTCGAATTGTAAAGGGAGCCAATATGGAAATGGAGAGATGCATTGCGTCATCGAACCAATGGACTCAGGCCCCTTACTCAACCAAACTGGAAACAGATGCCAACTTTAAAAGAATGGTGTCCTATGCATTTAACGAAGAGAATTTAAAAGCAGTAAAAATTGGTATCGGAAGTCATAATATTTTTGAAATTGCCTTCGCCAAATCTCTGCAATCCATTAGAAACCTCGATCCTGAAAATTTTGAATATGAAATGCTAGAGGGAATTGCAAATCATACCCGCCGAAGTGTTCAAAAACTTCTCGGCCCGGTTCTGATCTATTCTCCTCTCGCTGGGAATGAAGAGTTTTTAAACGCTATTGCCTATCTGGTCCGGCGTTTAATGGAAAACACCGAAGCAGAGAATTTTTTGAGTCACTCATTTAATCTCACAGTAGGAAGCGCAGCCTGGAATGAAGAGAAATTTAAATTTTTATCAGCACTCGACCATGTCCAACAATTAGAGATCCCTTCGCCTAGACACAAACAAAGCCGGGGAAACAAGATGTCATTCAATCCTGTTAAACCCGGGAGCGTTGAAAATTTTATTCCAGATAGTCCAACGAATTTTTCATTGCCTGCAAATCAGGACTGGTTGGAAAATCAAATTGTAATATCAAAAAGTAATGAAGAGCCCTTGATTTTATTGAAAATCGCAGGAAAGTGTATTTCCGAGGAAAGGCATTTATTACCCTGCAAAAACATTTTCCAACCCGATCAGGGGGTTGCTCATTTTGTTGCCGCAAATTCTGAAGATATAAATCAAGCCATTCTATTCCTTTCCAAAAGCGAACAGACACAATGGGACATAGATGGTAGTTTCCGCCAAAAAACATTACAAAAAGTTTCTATAGAATTACAAAATCATCGCGCTGAATTAATTTGCACTGCGATGAAAACAATTGGCAAGGGGGTTGCCGACCTAGATGCAGAAGTATCGGAAGCCATAGACTTTATAAATTACTACCCTCAAGCTATGACCTATTTCCAGAAGAATTATCCCCATATTGTTTTTGAAAAGAAGGGTTTGGTATTGATACTCTCGCCTTGGAATTTTCCTATCGCCATTCCTGCAGGGGGAATCACAGCGGCACTGGCAACTGGAAATCGCGTCCTCATCAAGCCATCCCCCTATTCCTTATTGGCCACCTGGAAACTTGTGAAGTTATTTTGGAAAGCAGGAGTTCCATCTTCTGCACTACAATTCATTCCCTGCAAAGACGAAGATGCCCCACTTCTAACCCAGAACCCAAAGATTGACCAGGTTATTTTCACGGGAAGCGCAGGCACGGCCGATAAAATTTTATCTAAAAGGCCAAACCTGGAATTGTCCGGGGAAACCAGCGGAAAAAACTTTTTCATAGTTACCGATGCCGCTGACAAAGAGCTCGCGATCAAGCAACTTATTGATTCCGCTTTTGGATACAACGGACAAAAATGTTCAGCCGCATCCATCGCTATCCTTACACACGACGTATACAACGATCCCAAATTCAAACGCCAACTTAAAGATGCTGTAGAGAGCCTCCCCGTTGGGGCGCATCCATCCCAATTGAACAATATAATCACCCCTCTCATCACTCACCCAAAAAAGGAATTGCTAAGAGCTTTAACCCAATTGGAACCCCAGGAACAATGGCTCGTCCAACCCAAGGAACCCCAAATGAAAAACTTGTGGGGTCCTGCTGTGAAATGGAATGTTCAACCGGGTAGTTTCACCCATTTAACAGAGTTTTTTGGTCCTGTTTTAGGAGTCATGAAAGCCCAAGATTTAAAACAAGCCTGCACCTTGGCCAACCAGACTGAATATGGGTTAACCGCCGGGTTACAAAGTCTGGATGATGATGAGATCCAATTCTTTCTTGAAAATATGAAAGCGGGTAATCTGTATGTGAACAATAAAACAACAGGGGCCATTGTCGGCCGACAACCTTTTGGTGGAATTAAAAATTCACGCCGAGGAGCAGGTGGGAAAGCTGGGGGTATTAATTACATCCTCCAATTTACGAAATTCAAGGACAAAGGGGAGCCTATCCAAATATCCGAACTCTCATCCTCACCAATAGGCTCATTGATAAACTTCTGGGAAAAAATTGAATGGCATAATGAGAACGCTGAGTATTCAAATGAAATACAAAGGGCTCTCAAGGGGGCAACAAGCTGCCAACATCAATATACCAATTACTTCTCAAAAGCACAGAAACTCTCAGAAACCCAGCAGGTCATAGGACAGGAAAATATTTTCCGATACCGCAAGGTGGGAAAATATACCATCCGTGTTCACCAAGAAGACTCCATATCGGATATGCTTTTACGATTGATTGCCGGAGTTATTGCAGGAAATAATGTTTCAGTCAGTCTTCCCTACTCCATGTGTGAAACAAAAATATCGAGATCCTTAGAATCCCATTATCTGCAATTAATCCGCAAGTCATTCTCAATAAGCTTTGAATCAGATCAAGAGCTAGGAAACAAAATTCTGGGAAATTATATGGACCGCTTGGCCTACACTCATTCAGAAAGGGTTCCAACGGAAATCTTTAAGGCGGCAATATCTGTTAACCTGCCGATCATCCATCACAAGCCTGTATTGGAAGGAAGGTTTTTAATGCTCGAACAGTTCAATGAGCAATGCATCAGCCACACCTATCATCGATATGGCAATTCAGGACTGAAACAATTTGAAGGCAGGAATCTATAGAAAGTAAGTCTTAAAAGGTCAGCTTGTGAGTTCACACTCATAGGTATCTTCGGATTTCCAAATGACTTTAATATAATCTGGAACCCGTGTCTCACTATCAATTAAAGCGGACTGAAGTTCCTTTGCGGAAATATTTTTGACAGAACTCAAGTCAACCCCCTGAAATTTGGTTTCGATAAGTTCCGCACCCGAAAAATCACAGTCAATAAAACGCGCGCTCCTGAAATCTGCATCGCCCAATTTCGCATTCACAAAGCAACTAGATTTCAAAAGGGCATGTTTGAAGTTAGCTTCACTCAAGTTAGCATTGGTAAAGTCAACATCCGTGCAATCCGTTTCCTTCATTTCAGTTCCAGAAGCATCAGCACCTCGCAGGTTTGCTCCCATCAATTTCCCCTTTGAAAGGTTTGCCCCCCTACTATAATAACCTTCCCGTTGATACCTTCCGGTGAGCTTCGCTTCGCTAAAATCTGCTCCCGCCAGGTTGGCTCCCAGAAGGTTGGCTTCAACCAGTTTGGCTCGAATCAAATCGGCTTTTTCCAAATTGGTATCTGCGAGATTCGCACCTGTTAAGTCAGCATCATTGAGATTAGCTTCTTTAAGATTAGTCTTGGTCAAGTTTGCCTTTAGAAAGTTGGTTCCTGAAAGATTGGCACCTGAGAAATCTGCGCGCATGGCTTTCGCTGAAAACAAATTAGCCCCAACCAAGGTCACCCCTTTTAAATCTGCGCTTATAAGATTGGCAGAAATCATATTTGCTTTGCTTAAATCCAATCCAGAAAGATCCAGGCCCTTGAGTTCGGCACCTTCAAGATTGTTTTTTGAGTTAGTGACTTTATCTCTATCCCAGGTTGTCATTTAGTCCCTGTCGTTAAATTTTTATACTTTTCTGTTTGGCATTGTAATATGGGTTATTAATCTATTCAGGTCGAGCACCAAAGTCAAATGGTAATCGAATAAACACAATGTTTTGCTGGCTTTAAGCTAAACTGTAATCCCAAATATTAATTGGAGCCCGCAGTGATCAAGTCCAATCTGGCAAGCCAAAAGGGATTTACGATTATCGAACTATTGATCGTGACTGCAATTATTGGAGTGCTGGCATCCATCACACACTCTTATTACGCGCAATATAAACAACGCGCCTACGATGTTCATGCCAAGTCCAACCTGAAAAGTCTTTGGCTGACCTGCAATCTTTACTGGCAGGATACCCCAGAAGGCACCTGCAATATTGCCGCAGTCTCCAACACCACTTACGGATTTTCCACTGGCGTTAATGTGACACTGACCGGACAGGGAACGGAGACCGGATTCAGCGGAACCGCAAGCCACAACCAAAGCGATACTACATTTAGCATTAACTCATCTGGAAATTTTTCGTAACAACCCACCTGTTTATTAACTGCCTTCACATGAACTGGGTGGTGGAGGTTCGACGAAAAAATTCGAACCCAAACCTGGAAATTTTGCCCGGAGACAAATCACTCGCCCTCTGCGGAAGAGTGGTGCCCCCGAGGCGATTCGAACGCCTGACCTACGGATTAGGAATCCGTTGCTCTATCCTGCTGAGCTACGGGGGCAACATGTTTAATTACAGTAAGTTATTGGACATATTTAGAATCGAAAAAAGTTAAATATTCGCATATTTGCCCCTCTTTTGCCAC
>JABJCF010000139.1 GCA_018665625.1 Nitrospina sp.
AATCATGAATAAGCATGAAGAAAAAAATTCTACCGATGCATGGACCTGCCCTCTACCTATAGATTCATCTTCATTCATCACTTTGGCGCATGGCGGCGGTGGCAGATTGACGAATCAGTTGATCGAAAAACTATTTCGACCTGCATTCAATAACCCTGATCTTGAAACCCAGCACGACGGAGCTGTGATTGATATGCCATCAGGGAAACATGCGTTTACCACCGACAGCTATGTTGTTCAGCCACTTCTGTTTCCCGGTGGCAATATTGGTAGTCTTGCCATTAATGGAACCGTTAATGATCTTGCCATGTGTGGTGCGCGCCCTCTTTATCTCACCGCAGGTTTTATTTTAGAAGAAGGTCTGCCGATGGAAACGCTTTGGACTGTTGTTGAGGCTATGAAAAAAGCTGCTGATCATGCAAACGTTAAAGTTATAACCGGCGACACTAAGGTTGTAGATAAAGGAAAGGGCGATGGAATTTTTATTAATACATCAGGAGTGGGAATCATTGAGCATGGCCAAACGATTCACCCAAAAAGCATTCAACCGGGCGATGCGGTTTTGCTCAGTGGCGATATTGGAAGACATGGGATAGCTATTATGGCTGCTCGTGAAGGGATGGGATTTCAAAGTCAAATTGATAGCGATTGTGCGGCGGTGTCAAACATCATCCAGAGTTTAATCAACGCTGAAATTGAAATACATTGCATGCGGGATCTAACACGAGGCGGACTTGCAACAGCACTAGTTGAAATAGCTCAAACTTCCGGAGTTTCTATCAATATTACCGAACTTGAAATACCAGTTAGGGAAGATGTGAAAGGCGCTTGTGAAATTTTGGGATTGGACCCTTTATACGTAGCAAATGAAGGTCAGTTTGTCGTCTTTGTTAAGGCAGAGCATGCAAAGCAGGCTTTAGGAATTATCCAAAGCGACCCACTTGGAAGTCAGGCCAGAATAATTGGAAATGTCATCGGAGAGCCTCAAAAAACGGTCATCCTGAAAACAAAAATTGGAACCTCTCGGTTGCTTGATATGTTGAGTGGAGAACAATTGCCTCGAATTTGCTAACGGGAAAATGTCTAACGAACCTCATCTTTTCACATGTTCATCCATGGCGTAACTCTTGGAACCCACCTCGGAACATGTCTCTTATATTCCTCATATTTCATACCAAATCTTTTCACTAGGCCTTTTTCTTCGCTAAAGGGGATATAGATTGAATTCACTATGAAAAATAAGAAACACCAAGTTGCAATTGGCAACGATTTTAAAACCAACGCTTCAGCAGCAAGGACTAGCAATATGGCTGAAATCATAGGATTTCTCACATGACGATAAGGCCCTTGAATTACAAATTTTTTCGGGGGGTTCCATGGTGCCAAGGTACCTTGCCCAAATCTATTAAAATCCAAGACCGTCCAAAATAGAAGCCCAAGTCCAAAAACCCCAGCAAGCAAACCTGTCCAAAATATAATTTGCCCCGTTGACATGAGTTCAGACCTATAACCTGTTTCATTCGTCCACCAAAGAACTAAGGAAGGAATAACGATGAGAACATTTCCTGGCAGAACTAAAAGTGCTTTGACCATAGCAAGCTTCATTTTGACAAGACACCTCAATTAGTTATGGTTCTAGTCCTTCAATATAGTAGAACAACCTATTTCGCACTAATCCCGAGTCACGTGGGACATTATTTAATAAATTTTGCGTCGGGATATTCCTAAGCAAACAAAATTAATTATTATTCTCCGCCGCTAAATGTTTCCCTTAAATATGCGATAAGATCAGCGAGATCCTGAGTGGGGATAGTCATGCCCCAATCAGGCATATTGGGAGATTTTCCTACCGACTTTCCTCCATAAAAAACAAGATTATAAAGGTAATCTTCCGGATAATCACTCAAAGGCAGTTCAGCATGGACAGCAGGTTTTGGCTCAAGTCCAGAAGCGCCGGGGCCATCTCCTTTGCCGTGTGGACCGTGACACTGCACACAATATTCTCGATAAACCCGCGCTCCATTTTTGGGATTTGTATTTTGAAATTCTTTACTTGTCCATGGTTCATAATATTTGAAATCTTCTACGCCAAGAGTCATTAAATAACCAATAATATGTCGAGCTCCACGCATACTAAGATCAGCAAGGTATTCACCACTATGCGGGGTAAAGTCTTGCGGGTTTTCAGCAAATCGGGACCACCAATCCAGATTGTATCTATTTCCTGCATCATAGAGGTTTATGCTTATAGGCCCCCCTATCAACTTTTCATCTTCCTTGATCTGATGACAACCAAGACAAGAAAACTGACGAAAAATATCGGCGCCAAGCTCAGCTTCTCTCTGGGTTAAGGTAGAAAGGTCAACAAAACTTTTCTTTATTTTGGGATCTAAAAAATGCTTGGAGAAATAATCAGCCACTGCATTAGCTTCGGACTGAGAAAGGACAGGATGTTTGATTTGTTCTTGGGAAAGGTCCCAGCGATAAC
>JABJCF010000140.1 GCA_018665625.1 Nitrospina sp.
AACATTGCATGGTGTTCTATGACCCCCTATAGAAGGGGAAGCAAATTAGAGAAACCTAAATTTAAAACCCAACAAGAATAGTTTGCTCTGAAAAGTTTTGACCTGTTACGACGGGGTGCGTGACCCGTTATTTTTCCAAAAGGCGAGGCATCAGCTCAACCAGGTTGCAGGGCTTATGCGTGCTGTCTAGCTGGTGCACAAGAATCTGGTCCCATCCATCTTTGCAAGCCCCTGTCGAGCCCGGTAAAGCAAACAAAAAAGTGCCGTTGGTGACGCCACCTGTGCAACGTGACTGTAGCGTAGAGGTTTTGATGTTCTGATAGCTGAGCATACGAAACAATTCTCCAAAACCGGGAATGGCTTTATCATACAATTCTTC
The DNA here is from genome assembly GCA_018665625.1 of Nitrospina sp. The sequence continues at coordinate 380 of JABJCF010000140.1, forward strand.
AAAAGCCTCAGGGGTGATGTCTCGCCCGGTGACCCCAGTTCCACCTGTAGCGATAACAACATCGACTTCTGGACTGGCGATCCATTTTTTCAATTGCTCTTGAATCAAATCTATTTCATCTTTGATTATTTTTTTTTCTGCCAAATGATGCCCGGCGTCTTTAATCCGATCGACCAGAACCTGGCCCGATTTATCATCCGCTTCGGTTCTCGTGTCAGATACCGTTAGTACCGCAATGTTTACACACTTTTTTTCACTCATAATGTTTTCCAGATCTCCTGTTCACAAAAAAATACCTGTAAAATCTGTTCGTATTTTGTCCTGATTTTAGGTGGATTTAATTAGAAATTTGAAGTTAAATGTTTTCTTGAACCAAGTATAGCATAAGCCAAACAGGGAACAAAAATGCCAACAGCAATCGTAACAGGGGCCGCAATTCGCATTGGCAGGGCAATGGCGCTGCATCTTGCAGGAAAAGGATTCAACATTGCCCTGCATTATAATAAGTCAGAACCCACTGCAGTGATTGAAGAAATAAAATCGCAGGGTGTTCAATGCCAGAGTTATTCTTGCGATTTTTCCAACCTCGAAGAAACAGAACAATTTTTCGCCAAGGTGCTAGGCGATTTCGATGATATAGAATTGCTCATAAACTCTGCGGCAAATTTTATTCAGGAAAACCTGGAAGAAACTCAAAAGCAAACCCTGATAGGTACAATGAATTTAAATCTGATGTCTCCCTACCTGCTAATGCGTGACTACAAACGCAGTGTCAATAAAGGGATGATCGTTAATATTCTTGATGAGAGGGTGCGCAAACATATTTCTACCTTCGGTGCTTATTCAGTGAGTAAGGTGGGGCTAAAACATTTAACCGAACTGGCAGCAGTGGAATGGGGGCAAACGGTTCGCGTTAATGGAATCGCACCAGGACTCATTCTGCCTCCTCAAGGGGGTGCGCCCGATTATCTTGAGAAAGCCGCTAAAAAAGTTCCTACCCGCACGCATGGGAAAATTGAAAATCTCCTGCAGGCTCTCGATTACTTAATGGAAAATCAATTCGTTAATGGCGATACTCTGTTCGTCGACGGCGGCCACTGGGCGTGGGGCCAATAGGTCAAACCGGTTTGTATTATCATGTGTTATTGCGCTTCTAGAGTTTGGGTTTTAAAAATTCCCCCTGATAAGGGGGATTAAGGGGGTTGCCGTTTTTTTTGCTTCCATAAATTAAAAACTGGTACTCTTATCTAACAAGTTTTTCAGGAAAAATAAAACTGACAGGAGATAATAATGAAAAAAATGTTTATTACGATTCCATTGATTCTGATGGGAATGTTGATTGCTTCTACGGCTCTGGCTCATGACGGTGCCCATGACGAAGAAAAGAGCGGTCACGGAATGTATGAAGAAGGCAGTAGCGGATCAGCAATGGAAATGGATCGTAAATCCCGTGCGATGGCGCACGAATATAAAGATGAGCATGGCGGTATGGGCGGCGACCATGGTGGGGAACATTCCAAAGAATACTATGAAAAGAAATATGGCAAATACGAACACAAAAAAGACCATATGAAAGATGAAGGCCATAGTATGAAGGAAGAAGGCAGTGGAATGAAAGACGAAGCCATGAAAATGAAAGAGATGGAACACAAACGCATGGACGAAGGAAGCAAAATGTAGCCACTCGACGTGGAGCCAATAGGTCTATTCCCAAAAAGCTAAAAGAGATCGTCAAACTTTTTACTATCAGTCTGCTAATTTTGCCACCCACGCTAGTGGGCGGCGTGAGGCCAATAGGTCAGGGCGTTTAATCACAAACCTGAATCTATAAGCTTCTAGAAGTGCTGACAAAGAAATTTAAAAACCCTCTCCTAAATTTGGAGAGGGTTTTTTATTGTCCTTTTGTTGTCATTGTGAGCGAGGGAAGAGAGCGTGGCAATCCAGACAAAAAATAAAGGTCGTCATTCATTGTATCCAATCGGGTCTTCGAAGCCTGCTTCGTGGAATCCTTTCAAGCGCAAGACGCAACTGTCGCAACTGCCGCAGGATCTACCCCCCTCATCGGGATTATAACAACTGTGGGTCAGTGAATAATCCACACCCAGTTCAAGTCCTTTTAGAATAATTTCGGCTTTCGTAAGTTGGATCAACGGGGTGTGTATTTTTAGTTTTTCTTTTCCTTCCACCCCGGCTTTGGTGGCGAGGTTGGCAAGTGTCTCAAAAGCGGCGATGAACTCGGGGCGACAATCGGGATAACCGCTGTAGTCCACTGCATTGACGCCTAAAAAAATGTTCTGCGCCTTTTTTACTTCTGCATAGGCCAGACAGAAGGATAGAAAAATGGTGTTGCGGGCAGGAACATAAGTGACGGGAATTTCTTCGTTCATTTCGTTTTCGTCACGATGGGTTGGAACTTCAATAGAATCGGTTAACGCGGATCCGCCAAATTGTCTGAGGTTAATGGTCATGATTTGGTGGTCGGCAACTTCGAAATTTTTGGCAATTTCCCGGGCTCTGTCCAGTTCGATTTTGTGTCGTTGCCCATAATCGAAACTGAGAGCATAGACCTCGAAACCTTGTTTTTGGGCTATAGCCAGGGTTGTGGTGGAGTCCAATCCGCCACTTAGTAGTACTACTGCTTTGTTTTTCATAGGTTAAGGGCCACTGCAGGGTAAATGTATATTAAAGATTGCCAGTCTCGGGGGGTTATTATATACTAACTTATTTACAATAAGACCAAACATTCCCCCTGAATTTTTAAGGGTTTATACAGATTTTTCATGTTTGAAAATTTATCGGATCGCCTTGAGCGAATCTACAAAAAATTAAAAGGCCGAGGGATATTAAAAGAGGCCGATGTCGATGAAGCGTTGCGCGAAATTCGTGTTGCGCTGATTGAAGCGGATGTCAGCCTTCCGGTAATCAAAGATTTTCTTGCTCCGGTGCGTGAAAAAGCCGTGGGTCAGGAGGTATTAAAAAGCCTGACGCCGGGTCACCAGATGGTGAAAATCGTCAATGACGAATTGACGTTGCTGATTGGTGATGAGTTTAAGGATGTTCAGTTTGCTTCGAAACCACCGACCGTAATTTTAATGGCCGGATTGCAGGGATCGGGTAAAACCACTACGGTGGGCAAGCTGGCAAAAAGGTTTAAAGAAAAAGGTAAAAGCTGTCTTCTGGTTCCTGCGGATGTTTACCGTCCGGCAGCTATCGAACAGTTGCATGTGCTGGGTCGTGATATTGGTGTCACGGTCTATGAAGGCGGCGATGAAAAAGACCCGATAGCCATCTGCAAAAAAGCTCTGGATGACGCAACGGAAAAAATGAGCCAGGTGGTCATCATCGATACTGCAGGTCGTCAGCAGGTTGATGAAGGTCTGATGGATGAACTAAAGCGCATCAAAGAGACGGTACAACCTCATGAAGTGTTGTTCGTAGCTGATGCGATGATGGGCCAGCAAGCTGCAGAAATCGCTAAGACATTCCATGATGCTGTTGGCATCGATGGTGTAGTTCTGACTAAGATGGATGGTGATGCCCGAGGCGGTGCAGCGCTTTCTATAAAGTCCATTACAGGAAAACCCATTCGCTTTGTGGGTATGGGAGAAAAGCTGGACGCTCTTGAGCCTTTTCATCCCGATCGGATTGTTTCCCGCATCCTCGGTATGGGCGATGTTATGTCGCTGGTCGAAAAGGCGGAAGAGAATTTTGAAAAGGAAGAGCAGGAAGAGTTACAGCAAAAATTCAAGGCCAACGCTTTTACCTTGGAAGATTTTCGCGACCAGTTGAAACAAATTCAAAAGATGGGTTCCATGGAACAATTGTTGGGTATGATTCCTGGGGCCGGAAAGTTAAAAGGACTTAAGGTCGACAACAAAGCTTTTGTTCAGATTGAGGCTATCATCAATTCGATGACGCCAAAGGAAAGAGCCAAGCACAATATCATTAACGCAAGCCGTAAGCGTAGAATCGCCCAGGGGAGTGGAACGCGGGTGAATGATATTAATAAATTATTGAAACAGTTTGCGCAGATGCAAAAGATGATGAAAAAAGTTTCACGAGGCGGCGGACTCAACTTCGGCAGCCTTATGGGCGGCGGCGGGTTCATGGGCCGCTAATAAAGAATTAGTTATGGATTGAATGTAATTTTTATGAGTCTTTCCCAACTCAGGGAAGACCGATTTCTAAGAAGGAGAAAACATTGGCAGTAGTAATTAGATTGACTCGACGCGGAGCAAAAAAGAAACCGTTCTACCGAATTGTGGCAGCAGATTCCAGAATGCCGAGAGATGGTCGATTTCTCGAAATCCTGGGAACCTATGACCCCATGCTGGAAGAAAATGGTTGCAAGATTGATGCTGACAAGGCTGTAGCATGGATAAAAAAAGGTGCAAAGCCCAGTAAAACCGTTGGTTCTCTTTTCAAGAAGGCCGGGGTTGGCGCATAGTGTGAATATCACTTCGTCAGATTAAACTGTAATAAAAGCTAATTCATAGGTTTGAATTCATGTTGTTTTGCTAGTTCTTTCTTTACCTTTGCTCGGTTCTCGGGACTAATAAAGGTAGGGGAAAGTTCTATTTCTCTTGTTGCACAAAACCACAATTCGCAGAAGCGGATAATTAGTTTTGATTCGTAGGACACTTAGCGTAAGCGAGGTGCTTTTAGCGAGCAAAGGAGAGTGACATGAAAGAGCTCATATTAATGATAGCGCAGTCGCTTGTAGATAAACCCGATGAAGTGGAAGTGGCAGAAATAAAAGGGGATAAGACAACAGTCCTGGAGTTGAAAGTCGCTAAGGACGATTTGGGTAAGGTGATTGGTAAGCAGGGCAAAACGGCTCATGCCATCCGAACTATTTTGAATGCGACTGCAACCAAATTGAAACAACGTGCCGTGCTTGAAATTATTGAATAATATGGACTGGATTCCTGTTGGAAGGGTAACGCGTACTCATGGCTTGCAGGGGGAGTTAAAGTTTTATCCTTCAGACCAAGATGATGTCACCGTTCAAAGTGGTCAGCGGATTCTTTTGGGTGAAAAAAAATTCAAGATTAGGTCGGTGCGAGGTGTTAAATCTCCATTTATTCTTAAGTTCGACGGGATAGACAGCATCGACGCCGCAAACAGTTTAGCGGGTCAGGAAGTTCAAGTTGCGAAAGAAGATTTTGAAGCGTTGCCAGAGGGCGAATATTACCGCTTCGAAATCGAAGGGCTTAAAGTATTTGATGATACCGGAAAATATTACGGTGTTATTGAAGAGATTATTGCCACCGGAAGCAACGATGTTTATGCGGTGCGAGGCGAAGGCAAAGAATGGCTGGTTCCTATGATCGATTCGGTGGTGCAATCCATTGATCTGGAGCAAGGTAAACTTATTTTTCATTGTGTTGAGGGATTGTTTGAGGACACTCCGGTTTGACATCGTTAGTATTTTCCCGGGGATGTTTGAGTCTCCTTTCGGTGATAGCATTATTGAGCGCGCCTGCGAACAGGGTTTGCTCGATTTACGAATTCACGACCTGCGAGATTATACGCTGAACAAACATAAGAAGGTGGATGATAACCCCTTCGGCGGCGGCGTAGGTATGGTAATGAATGTGGAGCCAATTGCCCGGGCTCTGGAAGCAATTAAGAAAGAAGTGCCGAAAGCAAGAACGATATTGCTTTCTCCGGGTGGCAAACCTTTTAACCAGGAAAAAGCCGGTGAGCTTTCTCACCAGGAAAGCTTGATCCTGATTTGTGGTCGCTACGAAGGTGTTGATGAGCGTGTCCGGTTGCATTTTGCCGATGAAGAAATTTCCATTGGCGATTATATTTTAACGGGCGGAGAAATTCCTGCGATGGTTCTGGTTGAAGCGGTGTCCAGATTGATACCGGGGGTTTTGGGAGACTCTGAATCTATTGTTGAAGAGTCTTTCTCAGATGGAATGCTGGAATATCCGCAATACACGCGGCCCAGAGATTTTCAAGGATTCAAGGTTCCAGAAGTTCTGGTGTCTGGTGATCCTAAAAAAATCCGTGCCTGGCAAAAAGAAGAAGCATTGAAAAAAACGGCAAGTGTTCGTCCTGATCTATATGAAAAAATTAAGCGGTCGAATTAGGAAATAGAATTCTGAAAAAGGTCGACGAAGTATCGAATTCGAACGTTCATCTGGCGTTGGTTCATTTTCCCGTTTATAACAAGGCCGGGGAGGTGATTGTGTCATCTGTAACGACTTTGGATGTTCACGATATATCGCGTGCCTGCAGGACCTTTGGGTTGGGAACATTTTATGTGGTCACTCCACTAAAAACCCAACAGGAGTTGGTGGAACGGCTGATTGGTCATTGGCTGAAAGGGTATGGCGCTGAGTATAATCCGACCCGCAAAGAAGCATTGCTGAAAACGGTTGTGAAAAACAACCTGGAGGGTGCAGTAAAAGAAATTTCCGAACAAAGTGGGAAGAAACCCCGCATTGTTGTTACGGGAGCCAAACAGGCGCCGCAGAGTATTGGTTATACGGCGTTGAAAAATGAATTAAAACAGGGAGACCCAACCCTTTTGGTTTTTGGCACGGGGTGGGGATTAGAAAAAAATCTGGTTCAAAATGCAGATCATGCCCTGTTGCCCATTGAGGGCAGTAACGGATTCAATCATCTACCGGTTCGTGGGGCCATTGCG
>JABJCF010000141.1 GCA_018665625.1 Nitrospina sp.
CCTCCAGGGCCATTTTTGATATCCGGTTCTGGGTGGCACACAACCCCTTCGTCGTTGCCGTAGCGGGTGTACTTTTCTTTTAGTTTCGAATTGAGAAATTTTTTAACACCTTTTTGCAGGACATTTTTATTTATGGAGTTTGTAAAACGGCCATAAAGAATCTGATCGCCAATTAAGAAACGCGTTTCAATCATGGAAGTTTTGATCGTCAAATCTTCCTTGGCCAACTTAATACAATCTTTGATTGTGCGTGAACTGTGCCCGATTTCCATGCCGAACCCCCAGAGCACAGACAAAGCATCTTGAATGAAGGTGCCGGTTAGAGGTTTTGGCTTTGGAGGTAACAAAAAGAGCAGGTCAATGTCAGAATTGGGATTGAGCTCTCCTCTCCCATAGCCGCCAACGGCGACCAGGCAGAAATCGTCCAAAACCGAGGTCGACTGATAACCTTTCAACCGGATCATCGACAGAAGGACATGTCGGATTACTTCATCGATCAGACTGGTTTGGGATTGGATTACTTCCCGTCCTCCTGCTCCTGAACGGTGCCAGTTTTTGATCTTTTCTTTTTCGACATGGATCAATTCTTTGAAAGCATTGAAATAAGACAAACGCTCCCTGGGGTCTTCAGGAATATCCTGAACACTGCTGAAATCAATTGCCAGTCGGTAATCGTTGATCGGTGTAATCATCAAAAAAGAGTAAAGTTATTATGGTTAGTAAAGAGGATAAAGATTTATTTGTAAATTACAAGGTCAAGGGCCTGCGGGATAAGGCATCAAGTGCGGGTAAAAACTCAAATAGAGAGGGTCGAGATATGGGGTAGCGCTCTTTTTAAAAAGGTCGTAACTTGCTGAACAATCAAGCAGTTTTTCAATATTTTGAAGTTTTTATTAAGGACTCAAGCTGGCCATTTGGGATCGTTCATTTTTTCAATCCAAATTTGCTTGACAATATAAGGCTAATATTTTAGCTTAACCCCTTCTTACAATTGACATACTGGATAGAACTTCCCGGATTTTTTCTACCGATTCGCAAATTATAAATAATCATATTAATTCATTAAACGTAACTATTAGAGGTCAAGAAGATGTCAGAAGATATTATCTACACCAAAGTTGATGAAGCACCCGAATTAGCCAGTGGTTCTTTTTTACCCATCATCCAAGCTTTTACTGGAGTAGCAGGTATAAAAGTCGGCACCAAGGATATTTCACTTGCAGGACGAATCATTTCTCAGTTCCCTGACAGGTTGAAACCGGAACAACAGCAACCGGACGATCTTGCTCTTCTGGGTGAAATGGTTATGAAGCCCGATGCGAATATCATCAAACTGCCAAATATCAGTGCTTCGAATCCTCAGATTCAGGGCGTAGTTGCGGAACTTCAATCCCAGGGCTATGACTTACCGGATTTTCCTGAAGACCCAAAGACAGACGAGGAAAAAGCAATTAAAGCTAAATACGATGTTTGTAAGGGTAGCGCGGTAAACCCTGTTTTGCGACAAGGAAATTCCGATCGTCGCGCAGCGGTTTCAGTTAAAAATTATGCCAAGAGCAATCCTCATTCTATGGGTAAATGGTCAAAGGACTCTAAAACCAATGTTGCTCAAATGAGCGGCAATGATTTTTGTTCCAATGAGAAAGCAACAACTATTTCAGACGCATCAGCTGGAAAAGGCCGGATAGAGTTTGTTGGCGATGATGGAAACACGAAGGTCTTAAAAGATAATGTTCCTCTAGATAAATCAGCTGTGGTAGATGCTACAAAAATGAGTGTTAAGGCTTTGCGGCAGTTCATTAAGGAAGCAAAGCAAAGGGCAAAAGACGAAGATGTTTTATTTTCTTTGCACATGAAAGCCACAATGATGAAAGTTTCGGATCCGATCATTTTTGGTCATGGCGTTACTGTGTTTTTTGAAGAGGTTTTCGAAAAGCATGCCGACACTTTCAAGGAAGTCGGTGTAAACCCCAATAACGGATTAGGCGACGTTTACACAAAGATTAAAGGTTTGCCTGAAGATAAACAAAAAGAAATCGAAGCTGATATTAAAGCTTGTTTGGATAAGGGACCTGCAATGGCAATGGTTGATTCAGATAAAGGAATCACCAATTTGCATGTTCCAAGCGATATCATCATCGATGCTTCCATGGCGGCTGCCATTCGAACCTCAGGTAAAATGTGGGGTCCTGATGGAAAAGAAGCGGATACTTTGGCCCTGATTCCAGACGGAAGTTACGCAGGTATTTATCAATCGGCCATCGATTTCTGCCGAGAAAACGGTGCGTTCGACCCAACCACTATGGGAACCGTACCCAATGTCGGCCTGATGGCGCAAAAAGCGGAAGAATACGGTTCACATGACAAAACATTTGTAGCTCCTGACAACGGAACTATTAAAGTTGTCGATGCCGCAGGGAATACCTTGCTTGAGCGACCCGTTGAAACAGGGGATATTTTCAGAAGTTGTATTGTAAAAGATATTCCAATTCAGGATTGGGTAAAGCTTGCCGTATCAAGAGCTCGATTGTCGGAAACACCCGTCGTATTCTGGTTGAATAAAGATAGAGGACATGATGCAGAGTTAATCAAAAAATTAGACGTTTACTTGAAAGACCATGATACGAATGGATTGGAAATTCAGGTTATGTCTCCTGTCGATGCTATGAAACATGCTCTACAACGTGCAAAAGAAGGCAAAGACACGATTAGCGCTACGGGTAATGTTCTTCGTGACTACCTGACCGATTTGTTCCCGATTCTGGAGTTGGGAACCAGCGCAAAAATGCTGTCCATTGTTCCTCTGATTGAAGGTGGTGGACTTTTCGAGACCGGCGCGGGTGGTTCTGCACCGAAGCATGTGCAGCAGTTTGTTAAAGAGGGCCATTTAAGATGGGAGTCTCTCGGTGAGTTTCTAGCACTTTCTGAATCTCTTGCTCATTTCAGCAGATTCAAAAATAATTCCAAAGCAAAGGTACTGGCAGATACGCTGGAAAGTGCAAGCGGGAAATTAATGGAAAATAAAAAATCTCCAGGCCGTAAGGTGGGTGAATTAGATAATGCAGGCACTCATGTCTACGAAGCACTCTACTGGGCAAAAGAACTGGCAGCGCAAAGTGACGATGCAGACCTTAAAGCAAAATTTGCTCCGGTCGCTGAGCAACTTGAAGCCAAACTGGATACCATTATTGGTGAATTGAATGCAACCAACGGCAAAGCCATGGATATCGGTGGCTATTACCGAACCGATCCGGCAAAAGTCGCAAAGGCGATGCGTCGTAGTGCAACTTTCAATTCAATACTGGACAGCTTGAATTAATCAACCGCTGGACACGTTGGAGTTTTTGGAGCTCCCATTAGGGAGCTCCAATAAAAACCTCGGCGAATAACAAGTCAAACCGAGTTCGGGTTTGCTTTCATATGAGGAACTGCTATGTCAAGCGCAAGAAAAAAAATCACAGTCGTAGGTGCTGGTCAAGTTGGTTCCACTGTTGCCCAACTCGCCGCATATAAAAACCTCGGCGATGTGGTGATCATTGATATTGTTGAAGGTGTCCCGCAGGGAAAAGCATTGGACTTACAAGAGTCTAGTTGCTTGCAGGTGTTTGATAGCCTGGTGACGGGAACCAACGACTATAAAGATACAGCAAATTCAGATATCGTCGTTATCACCGCTGGTTTGCCTCGTAAACCAGGGATGAGTCGTGAAGACCTTCTCGCCACCAATGCCAAAATCGTGCAAATGGTGACCGAGAATATCATGGAGCATTCCCGCGACCCCATCATTATCGTTGTATCAAATCCGCTCGATGCGATGGTTTACATGGCAAAGAAAACCGGCAACCTGCCAAAAAATAAAATCATAGGTATGGCCGGTGTGC
>JABJCF010000142.1 GCA_018665625.1 Nitrospina sp.
AATTGCTCTTTTGTGAATGTTGGCTTTTATTATTTTGGCTGCAGACGCCCCGCAACAGTTGATGCAGCAAATATTCTTTAAGGAGTATTTGCTATGCAAATATCAAACAAGGTTAGTTCATCACCATCAGAATCACAAAATCAAGCACAAGGCTCTTCCACTACACCGATTTCAGAACGAAAGTTCCTCAGAGCCAAAGGCGGCGCTGAATACCTCAGCATTTCGAAATCCCATTTCCATGCACTTGTAAAAGACGGAGTGCTGCCTCAGGGAAAATTGATATCCGGGGCAGTGCGAGTATGGAAGCGCGCCTCGCTTGAAGAAGCTGCTGAGAAAATGTGGGAGGGTTGTTAAATGAAAACCTCCAACTCCCACCAGAAAGTAAATGCTGTGGCACCCAATAATAAGAGCGCTGTAGCACATAAACCAAAAATAAATAAGGTAAAACGTAAACGCAGTCTCTTCAGTGATATTACTGACTTAACCAAGAACATTTCAGCTCCTGATTATCTAATTGAGGAACTCATTGAAATGGACACGATTGGAGCGTTTATCGGCTCCTCATCAATAGGTAAAAGTTTTATGGCGATCAACATGGCGGCTTCTGTAGCCACAGGGACAATGTTTGCCCAGAAATCTGTAAAGCAGGGAAAAGTTCTCTATCTTGCTGGTGAAGGGTTAAACGGCGTAACAAGAAGATTTTCTGGCTGGATGCAGCATTCTGGTATTCCGATCCCTAAAGGTAGCATTCATGTAAGCAACAAGACAATTTATATGAATGAAGAAGGAGCTTCAACTTTGCTGGCTGAAATTGCAGGTATGGAGCAAGACATCAATTTAGTTGTTATTGATACTTTAGCCAGGCATATGACGGGCGAGGAAAATAGCAACCGGGACATGAGCGCTTTTATTGCGGAAGTGGACAAAATCCGTGAGGAGCATGGATGCGTGGTGTTGATTGTTCACCATACTGGACACAGTAGTGACAAATCAAATCGTGCCAGAGGAGCAAGTGCCTTCTATGCCTCTCTCGATTTCGAATTCCTACTGAATGGGGATAAAAAAGGAACTGGTACTATTGAAGGAACTAAAAATAAAGAAGGCACCTTATACCCCAAAAGAGGATTCAGTCTAGCGCCTGTTGAATTAAATGGTATTAAAAATACAAAGGGTGGTCCAGTAACCACTGCAGTTGTTGAGTGGAATGACTTCTGTGAAGAGCTATCAGATGCTGATAAGGGGAATGAACCAAGTAAAGCATATCTGAATCTGAAGAACGCCTTGATTGAGCATGACAACTACAACGGCATAAGTGTGAAAAACTGGCGTGACTGTTCGTATCGCAATAGCGACAGCACCAACAAAGACTCTCAAAGAAGCGAATTCAATCGCCACAAGAATAAACTGGTTGAAACTGGCGTTATTGAAATTAGCGGTGATTTTTGCAAGGTACTGGATCCAGAGCTACTTAAGCTTGGTGGTTTGGAAGAAACAACCGAAGAGGAGGAGATTGATTAAAACTTTTTAGAATTAACGCCACCGAACCGTAGCGTACTCCCCCCCCTACGGGGGGAGGAGTACGTACGGTACGGTGGTATTCGTATTAAATTACAATATAACCCTTAAAAATCAGACTGTTTTTCAAACTTAACTCGACTTAAGATTTAGTGAATGCTGTACTGCAAACTTAACTAAACTTAAGATTTTAATTACTCCCTGCAAGAAGCCAATCTATCAATATAGTTAATAATTTTCCTTAACAAACGGTTACAAGAAAAACTTAAGATTTTGGTGTTCATTTGACTTAACCCAACTAAGGTATATATCACCTTTTAATGTCGTTATTTGCAGCTTAATCGATGACTTGCACTAGCTAGCAGGTTTACGCCAGATCGCTTGAAGGTGAGGTTAAATTTTTCCCACGGAACAATACTGTCTATCTTCAATAATGGGTTATGGCTTCTTTAAATTCAGATTTATCAGCATAAAAATATTATAGGGCGACTTCAGTCTCTATATAAAGGGTTGATTTCTATAAGTTGTTAGGTAAACAAAAACCATGCAATTTGAATTAAAATATACAGCAGAACCAGATACTTAACTCTATCAAATGCAGCACTGGTACTTTCTTTAGTTAATCCAACAATGTCTTGTATTGTTTGTTTTGCCAAGTCAATCGACTGCCGCCTTGCCTTATTTATCCAGTCATTTAGGATATCATCCTGAATATCGTAACTTGAATCAGTTTCTTCATTGCCTGAAAACTTCTGTTTGAATAAGGTATATTCTTTGTCATATCTTTCTCGCGCATCAGGATCGCCTAAGATCAAGTAAGCCTCGTTTACTTGCTGCATCTCACTAGCTGTATCCTTCCCAGGATTCTTATCAGGATGCCACTTAATAGCTTGTCTTCTGTAAGCTCTCTTAATGACACCTGAATTAGCTTTATGGTCTACATTCAGAGTTGAATAGTAATCAATGAACACTACGAATCTTTATCAAGTTTGGGTAGATTGGAAGAGACCTCTGTTTCTTTTGACTTATATTTCCAAACAGCACGTATTCCCGCTAACGTAGCAAACCCGATGATCATCATCGGTAACGCACCACCACCAATTCCCGGCATATTAGTCAGGCCCAGCAAAAGCAAGGTTATAAATAGAATAGCTACCGTAAAAACAATCTTTAAAATTATTTGCATTTTATCCCTCTCTTTAGGGCACCTTGAGTAATGTCTCGTTATTTACTGCATGTGCCTTTAGTTGCCATACCTAGTTTGCTTACATCTTTTTTACCTTCTTCCTCGTCAACAAGCTCTAGGCCTGCACCACCAACAAACAATCCAATTTTGATATATTGCCGAATGAAGTAGTTCATACCACTTTTAACTTTAATTAGCAGGTCATTAGGTGAGAACTCTGATTCGGTTGAGACCTTGTGGCTTGTATCGCCTTCAACTGCTTCATAAAAGAAAACATCGGGAGCAGTTTCACCGATACACTTCCCATCAACCCATACATCCTTCTTTAAAGCTTTTCCAAATCAGGCAGTACGTTCGCCGTTTCAATGCATGGGCCCAATGCCCAAGCTGTTGACTCGCCATTGCATAGACATATCTATTGCTGTTGAAAACAGTATACGGGGAAGCTTTTCTCACAGAGGGCTCGGTACCCAGCCGTCCACTTTCCAGTTCCGGTCGAGAGAGTCAATCCCAATCCACCCTTCAAATTGGGTCCTTGATGGTCACTACGCCAATTTGCACAGGCTAGGTCTGGTCCCTGAACCCACAAGAGGCCTGATGGAAGCGTCGACGTCCACGCAGCTCCCGCTTGGTAACTAG
>JABJCF010000143.1 GCA_018665625.1 Nitrospina sp.
CCAGAAATGTCCGGCAACCGCCTGATGGTTTTAGTTTCATAACTCTATTCATGTTAGTACGTGCGTTTTCCCAATAAAATTGGAACTCAATCTGCATCACTTCCAGCAAATCGTCAAATGATTTCTAGTTAAAATGCCTTAAAACAGACAAAGCTGACGATGGAACGTTTCAACACAATACATCATATCTTATAAAAAGCAAAATTCAGGCCATTTTTATTTCTATTTTTACGAATTTTCAAAGGCAGATTTTAATGATTGTCCAAATAAAGTAAATTTCAACACTATCCCTGATCACCTAATTTATTAAAAATTGCGGTTTTATTATAAAAATCTTCATTAACGACCGTATATATATCTGCGATTTTTAAAGTCCTCGTCAATTTTGAACTTTTAAATAATGGATTATCCTTTTACTCCACAATTATTCGTATCAATCAAAATGATTACTTTTTGACCCAAACCATTATTAACAATTAAATCAACCTTCTTTTCTATGCCTTACACACCAACAACCCACATCTTTTCTGATTTTTACGAAAATCTATGAATTTATTTCCCCATCATTTCTATCAAATTTTTCAGCACAGGCTTATTTTTTAAAACAATAACATTAATAGGAATTTTTCAGTATTTTTTGATTCAAGATTGCAAAATATCAAGCGTCTAAGCATCATTTATCCGATCTATTAATTTTGCTGTTTTTATTAGCTATTCCAATATCAAATAGTCTTAATGGAATTTTCAGTGCTTGCTCACGGCTAATATTTAACAATAACATTCATTTAAGAGAATTTTTCCTGTCATTTCACCACTCAAGCCCTTGGTCAATCTATGGGTCTGCGGAGTTTCTTCTTTTTTAGATTCATTTATTATTTAAATAATTCAATTTCATTTTCAATTAGCCCCAGGTGTCGCCCTTTTATTTTTTGGTTATCTTCCTTTCATTACAGTCTTTAATTTTTTGGGCAAATTCCCAACCAAAGCGATCTGACACCCACCAAACGGAAGCACGTGGACTATAAATCAAATTCTTGTAGGGTATAACCTATAACCATAACCTTACACCTTATAAGGTGGATGTAATGACCATTTTTTATTAACACTCAAGTTCTGACACCATTATTTGATTACCCATTTAGGGTAAACACTCGGAATTACTTCCAATTTAAATTACCAAATTAACCATTCTATCGGTACATACAAAAAAGCCGTCCTCAAAATGAGGACGGCTTGATGAGAACATTAAAGTTCGATTACTTCCTGCGACGGAAGAACAATGCTGCGCCACCTAGAACTGCAAGAGCAATTGTAGAAGGCTCAGGAACAGCTGGACCTGTAGCGATGTCCAAACCAGCGAAACTCGCAGGTAAAGCAGCGGCAGGAGATGGAGGAGTTCCAGCGCCCCCGAGGGTCACGGTGAAAGGATCTGAGAAGGAAGCTGCGCCTCCGTCTACCCATCCAGCCAATTTCAAGGACACTTCACCGGTTAGTCCGTCCAATGTGGTAGAACCGTTAGAGAAGAATCCAGCTCCAAGAATTGAAGCTGTTCCACCAAGCAAATTGTTGTTTGCGTCAGCGTATTGAACGGTTGCTGCACCAGGTCCAGCAGCAGCGCCATCAATGGTTACGGTGCCTTTTCCAATGTTTGACAATTGGATTGACCCTTGAGCGAATGCGCTTACAGAAATAAGAGCGCAAAGTGCGGTTAATACGAATTTTTTCATAGCTATGTTAATATCCGATGAGTTTGTTTTAGTGTGTTAAATTATTAGTTGATGGAAAAATTACGATCCCATGCACCACCTTCTGCTTTGTCTACGAAGACAGCGTCAGCAACACCTAATGTAGGATCAGCTGGTTGCCAGGCTTCCAAGACGCCAGGAATGACGACGTATTCATTAGAATCAAATCCAGTTCCGTTCCATGAGAAAACGACATCACCAGCTCCGGCAGGAAAACCGTGGTCTGTCAATGTGCCTGCTACAGGAACTGTTGAACCTTGGATACTCAATCCAGCAGGAACGTCTTTATTGCTATCGTCACCTTGCAATACTTCACCTACGAAAGTGATAGTCGTGTCTTCAGGTGACTGAAAGAAGAAACCATCTCCAACAGGAACACTGATTTCAGGCTGCCATCCGGACAATACGCCTGGAATTACGACAAATTCAGATGAATCATAACCTGCACCGTTCCAAGCGAAGACGACTGATCCAGCTGGAGCAGTAGGAATCACTTCACCGATGCCGTTACCACCGTTGGATAGAGGATTTGCAACTAGGTTTAACCCAGATGTCAGATCCTTGTTAACGTAACCAACAGCATTTACTGAGGTCACCTGCGCCGAGGCGGAAGCTAGTCCCGCTGCACCTAGGACAGCCGCGATAAGTAGTGTTTTTGTTCTCATTGCTTTTATTCTCGTTACCGTGTGTGGCGGTAATGTCTAAAATATTCAATATTTTGTCAACGCTTTTTTTCCACTCATTACGATTTTTTTAATATTTCATAATGGGAAGCACATTAAACATACGTTGGAAGATGATTGATGTCAATCTCCTGGTTTTCTTTACTTCGCTCATTTCCACAAAGCGGAGGTGCATCTAACCATTGGCATTTTGTAACATTTACCCCTATCCAAAGGTTATCATGGCTTAAGTTAATCCTTCCACGCCCATTTTTTAAAATTACGGTTTGCGCTTGATAGGCTGTAGGTTTGCATTGAATCATGACTCAATGAAATGGCTTTATCAAAAACTGATACGTCCTGTTTTGTTTCAAACGCAAGCCGAACAAGCGCATGAATTCACACTGAGACTACTTACCACGCCCGCAAAATCTTCAACACTATCAGGTTTATTGCAGTCATTTTGTGGAAGCCCTCAATTGGAAACTTCCATTCGACATATTATATTCCCAAATCCCGTAGGTTTAGCTGCAGGCATGGATAAAAATGCCATTGCTCTCCCTGTTTGGGAGAAACTTGGCTTTGGTTTTTGTGAAATTGGAGGCATCACTGGCGATGAGCAACCAGGAAACCCTAAACCCCGAATGTTTCGATCTCCAATAGATCAAGCCATCATCAATCGCATGGGTTTCAATAACGACGGACTCGAAAAAGTAGCAACTAGATTAGCCGATTGGAAAGCGAGCGGCCAATGGCCTTCCTCACCAATTGCTATTAATCTAGGAAAATCAAAAATGACCCCTTTAGAAGAAGCTCCTGATGAATATGCACAATTATTAAAGTCACTGTGGGCTTATGGAGATTTTTTTGTCGTGAATGTCAGCTCACCCAATACGCCTGATCTACGCAAACTCCAACAAGCGGATGCGTTAAAGCA
>JABJCF010000016.1 GCA_018665625.1 Nitrospina sp.
CCTTCTCTTGATTTTACAGAAGAACAAATAAAAAGGGCTCGAGAAAAGCTCTCAATCCCAGACAAACAAACCCGTTTGTCAGGTAAACAAACAAATTTGTCTGATGAAGAAGCTTTATATAATAACCGCCAATCATTTCTAAGGTTCAACAGGTTTAAAATTCATCGCAATCTGATCACTCTTTCTGAAATAGACCAGACCATCTTTTTGATCATTCCAAGACTATTACATGTTCACCAAGAAGGCCTACCCGGTTATTTTGAAGGCAACCCTCCTTGTGGAATACACAATTTCTCTCTTGACCTTGAAGCCATAAAAGCGGCTGAGAAAATGTTTCCGGATGTCATTATTCGCAGAAATCCTGATTTGAAACCCGTTATTCACACCGCACTTCTAATGGGCAGTGTAGGATCTATCGCGCAAACCAAAAAATCTGATCTCGACTATACCCTGCTCATCGATAAAAACGATTTCACGGAAGAAAGCATGAAGCTTTTTCAGAAAAAGCTGAATCTTATCGAAACCTGGACCTGGGATAATTTTAATTTAGAAACCCACTTTTTTATCAATGACTATGAGGAAGTTAAAAACAATATCTTTGGTGAAAGTGATAGTGAAAGCACCGGTTCGGCACTAGCCAAACTCCTGAAAGAGGAGATGTACAGGACGATGATTATCGTCACAGGTAAAGTACCCTTCTGGCTAATTTCTCCTGTTGATGCCGATGATGACAGATACAGCGAACTGTACCAAAAATTACTTACAGGAGGAACTTTACTAAAACGCGAAGAGTTTATCGATATGGGAAATGTAGATGACATATCTCAAGGAGAATATTTTGGTGGTGCCATATGGGCTTTGATCAAGTCTTTTAAATCTCCTTTCAAAACACTTATGAAAATGGGAATACTCGAAGAATACATGTTTGGAAATACCAAATCTAATCTTCTGTGCCACCAAATTAAAGACAAGTATTTTAGCGACATTCCTTATCTGGATATCGACCCATACCTGGTGATGTTCGAACGCGTTCAACAATTTTTTAAAGACTCCAAAGATGAAGATGCTGTGGATGCCTTGAGGCATGCTTTTTACCTTAAAGTGGGTACCAAGGTAACGTCTGATGAGCTAGCAAAAGGCAGCAAAATATGGAGAAAACAAGTTCTTGTAGATATGCTAAACGAATGGGGATGGGATGCTCAAAAATTAGAGCGTCTCAACGAATATGGTAACTGGCAAATGATGCATAAAGTTGATCTGGGAAACAGGATCAATAAGATATTAATGGCTTCCTACAAAAACATCTCGGAAAAAAATAAGGAGCTTGATCCAAGTGAAAGTCTGATCACCGAAAAAGATACTCACCTTCTGGGTCGAAAACTGTTTAGCTTCTATAGAACCGCTCCTAATAAAGTGGATAATTTGGGTGCCTTAGTAGACGGGAAAACAGCCGAAATGGAATTAACATTTTTGCTGGAACAAAAAACCACGCGTGACAAGGCAACTTGGTACTTGATTCGCGGAAAAACCCGAGCCTTTTTGGAACAAATTGAAGAGGACGACATCATCAAAAAATCCAGCACACTGCCATTTTTATTGGCTTTCACGGTTTTCAATAACCTTTACAATGAAAACACACAAATAATGTTAAGAGCTGAAGGAAACTCTATGAAGGACAGTGACCTCGAAACGTTATTGGGTCAATTGAGCCAATTTATAGCCTCCGTAAACATTGCTGCTCTATCCAACGAAGATTTGATGGCTGATGCTAAAGTCAATCAGCTATTTATGCTAATCGATTTTGGGACGCCCCCTCCCCCAGAAATTACGATGGGAAACATAAATGATTGTAAAAATAATGACGAATTGAATAAGTTTATATCAAGACGAATTGATAGAATTAAAAGCATCACAACAACCTATCTCACTTCATGGGGTGAACTATTTTGCAAAACCTATTCGGGGCTGAACTGTATGACCCGATGCATTGGCGAGCTAACCCCGCAACTTGCATCGGAAAAGGTTGAAAAACCGGATTTTCTTAAGGTTTATATTCCGAGTGGCCGAAAAGAATTACTACAGATAGCTTGGCTGAACAATTACATAATTCGCTCCCTACTGATAAAGTCCACGGCTCTATCAGAAAAGGTCGCCAGCTAATAAAAATTTAAATTAATAAATAAAGCAGTATGGCTACAGCGACACAGGCAGCAGAAGGCCCCGCCGGCGCAGAGCAGGACGAACGTCAGGAGGCCACAGGAATCGATACGGGCACCTTGATGGGTGTTTTATCAGGCGTGTTTCTTATAGTAATTGCTATTATCCGTGGTGGTGATGCAGGGATTTTTGTAAATTTGAATAGCGCACTGATTGTTATTGGAGGAACGGTAGCAACAGGCTTTATCGCCTTTCCTTCAAAAAAGATAACCGTTATGATTCCGGTTATCCAAAATGCTTTCAAACCGGGTGTCTACGAACCTGAAGATTATGTAGACGATATCATGAGACTGGCCTCCAGATATCGTTCGGGCGGAATGAAACAGCTGGAAAACGAAGAAAGCAAACTCGACAACAGGTTTTTGAAAAGCGGAGTCGCAATGATCGTGGATGGATACAATGCCAAAGAAATTCACGAACTCATGGAAAGAGAATTGAATGCCATGATGGATCGACATAATTCAGGGCAAAAGGTCCTCAGATTCATGTCTGTCCAGGCCCCGGTATTTGGCATGGCCGGAACGCTCATTGGTCTCATCCAAATGCTGATGCATATCGATGACCCTTCAACAATTGGTCCTGCTCTGGCAACAGCATTGATCACAACATTTTACGGGCTCCTGTTAGCAAACCTTATCCTGACACCTCTGGCTGCAAAACTAGGTTCTCGAACGGAGATGGAAGGAACCCTTTTTCGGGCAATTAGAGTGGGTATCATGGGCATCCATGACAGGGTAAATCCACAAAAGATTCAGCGCACCATGAATGCGCTTCTTCCACCATCACAACAGAGAGAATAAATTTAAATGTCAAATGTAGACGAAATTATTTCTTTAGTTCTAAAAGAACCTAAACAGGATGGTGGTGATTTCAGTGGATTCGACCTAAAAGGAGTCAGCCTGAATGGAGCGAGCTTTGTCTTTGCGACACTGATTGAAACGGTCATGGAAGAGGCTGAACTTCGTGACATAGATTTTTCCCAGGCTTCACTTGATAAAGGTTCTTTTAAAAACTCAAAAATTAAGAACGTCAATTTTTCAAGCGCAAACCTTGAAGGCGCGACTTTTGAAGAAGCTACTCTCATGGGCTGCGATTTCAAAAATGCAAACCTTATCGGCTGTGATTTCTCCCAGGCTAAACTGGATGACTGCAACTTTCAAGGTTCTAACCTGGGACATTCCAATTTTTATTCCACCACAATTGACAACTCTAATTTCTCCTTTTCGAGAATGTTATACGCTTTTCTCAAACAAGCCATTATCACCAAAAGTCGTTTCGGAGGGGTTAACGCCCGAGGCTCTGACATGAGTTTTTCCAAATTGACAGAAGTCGACATGAAAGGGTCTATATTAAAATATGCCGACCTTAATTCTTGCACGCTTACAGAAGTCAACTTGACCAATGCCAATTTGATAGGCGCCGACTTAAAAGACGCTCAATGTGCTGGAGGGCAATTGGAAGAAGTGAACCTTGAGGGATGTGACCTCACCTATGCAAATTTTGAAGGTGCAAATTTTAAAAACGCGTTTCTACTCGAAGCAAATTTACACGGAACTAATTTTACAAAAGCAAACTTGTCTGACGCCTATCTCGTCGATGCCAATCTCGCGAAAGCAATTACCAAAGACGCAAACCTTGAAAACACCATCCTAGCCTAACTGGGCCACGCCCATTGGGAATGGGTCGGTACCCATAAAGTCAGAAAAAAACTTCAAACCTTTTACGGTAATCCCCAAAACTCACCTGCCTCGTTAGGGGCTAGTGGTTGTGCGCTCCACCTTCACCATGGGCATGACCGTGGGTCAATTCTTCCTGTGTGGCATCTCGAACGCCGGTTACTTCGATAGCAAAATGCAAGGTCTCTCCAGCCAGAGGGTGGTTTCCATCGACTTCAACTTTATCTCCCACCACCGCTTTGACAGTAAAAACGGTTCTAGTACCGCCATCACCCTGACCTTCAAATTGCATCCCTGGCTGAATATCAGCATCCTTAGGGAAATTAGCTCGATCAACCTGGATTTTTAATTGCGGGTTTAATTCCCCGTACCCTTCAGCAGGAGAAACAGTCACGTCCTTTTTATCTCCTACCTTTAATCCTTCCAATTCTTTTTCGAGCCCAGGAACCATTTGCCCCATGCCATGTAGATAAGCAAAGGGTTGATCCTTATCTGCTTTATCCAACTCTTGTCCATTTGAATTTTTAAGGTAATAGCTCAAGCTCACAACGGAATGCTTTTTAATCATTGATAGTCCCTTTTAAAAATATAGAAAATTTAATTAGAAATTTTTACAACTTTAATGTCAAAGGTCAAAGCCTTGCCAGCCAGAGGATGATTCAGGTCAAGGGTAATGGAATCAGCAGAAACCTCAGTGATCAGAGCCTGCATTTGCCTGCCGCTGGGAGTGCCCATAACAAGACCCATTCCTACCTCCGGTTCCCTATCTTTTGGAATTTCATTTCTGGAAACTTTCTTAATCAATTTTGGATTAATCTCACCATAGGCTTCAGCAGGTTGTATGGTAAACTTTTTTGCATCACCCAGTTTCATGCCTCTAACAGCTTTATCAAATCCGGCAATCACACGACCGCCGCCGACTTCAAACTCCAGAGGGGTGTCGTGTTTACTGGAAGCATCAAAGACGGTTCCATCGCTCAAGGTTCCCGTGTACTCCAAAGTAACCTTATCGCCCTTTTTAGCCCCTGCAGCCTCTATATTTTGTGCCGACAAGCCTAAAGCCGAAATCAAAACCGTTAAGATTATTCCTTTGTACCATCTCATAACATCACCCTTTCAAAAATTAATCTGCAAAAAAAAACGGCCATCATAACGATGGCCGGAAAATTTCAAATAACCCTTACTTTTTATAATAACATTAATCAATACGCAAAGAAAGTAACCTCGATTTATTGAACCAATTTTGTTTTAGAACAAATACTTAGAGAGAAAACAACAATTTTCCAAACTATTCGGAAAACAGAATGCAAGATTTTTAAAATATTTGGGTTGTGATTAACTCAAGTTATATATAAAATTGCCTGAGAAAATAATTGGGCAAGGGAAATTAGCAATTTTAAATTTTCTCAGCTTTTATTTTCTTTGTGTTTTGCCTACCAATTTTAAATTTGTCTTAGCCACATCTTATTAAAACCATTACTAAAAATATGAATTTCATTTAAGAAATTGTCAAGGGCAGAGTAAATTCGTACCAGTGTGGCGGAGTAAAAGTGTACCACTCGGGTTAAAAAATATAGGTTATTAGATCATGATCTTTGTAGCAGTAGTGCCTGTTGGCCCTGTGTGTAAACTGCGTAGCAGTTTTC
>JABJCF010000144.1 GCA_018665625.1 Nitrospina sp.
AATTATTTTTCTGATATTTTTGGCTAGCACTTTCTTTTGGGGACACAGCATTCAGTCGTCCTTTGCCGCAGAGGTGACTTTTAAGGCTAATGCAACGATCAAGTACAAAGAGTATTCAGATGAAGTGGAAGAAAAAGGTCAAAAGAAAGCCTTAAAAAGCATTTTAAAAAAAGTTCGCGC
Organism: Nitrospina sp.; assembly: GCA_018665625.1. The sequence continues at coordinate 181 of JABJCF010000144.1, forward strand.
AAAATTTAACAAAACTCAAAAGCGTTTATATTCCAAACATAAAAAAGAGTTTGTTCCGATCTTCATGGATGAAGATCATGATGATGCATTCATTATTGGGTTCGAAATCGCAAAAGAGAAAAACGACGAAAAAAAGAGGCGCTACAAGGTAACTATCAGGGCCAAAGTTGATATGGAGGCGATTGATGCCTGGTTCATTGATAAATCAGGTGCAGGGCAGCAGGAGGTGGGAGATGGAAGTTCCTTTGCCGTGCTGTTTTATGCGCGGACGGAAGTCAGTCGGCAGGCGTATCTCGCAAAAAAAGCACGCGTAAGTTCGACCGAGAATGTTGACAGCCTAAAAGAAGAGAGTGGTGAGTCCGGCGGGAAGTCGATGGATGTGGCTCAATCAAAAACCCTGAGTGCCACAAAAACCGGCGGGAGTACCACGACAAAGGCGGATAATGTTGTCTGGCAACCAAACCTAGCACTGTCTCAAAAGGCCCAGGCTGCGGTGGTCAGCGCTCTCAATGAGAGTGGTTTTACGACAAAAAAAGCAGAAATGATGCGGGGCGTTCAAACGCTTGAAGAGCTCTTGGGTCAGATACCCGCCAGCGGAAGACTGCCGACAAAAATCCAGAAAGAGTACTATTTTGCAATGGAGGACTCAAACGTGGACCTCTTTGGTATTGGCTTCCTTGATGTTGGGGCAGGAAAAAATGACCCGGCACGTGGAAAATCCGTTGTGACTGCCAATATCACATTTGATGTTATGACATCAGAAGGAGAAACCCTCGCAAACGTCCCCTTTACGCCGGTCAGAGGCAGTGGGACGAATCAGGGAGAGGCCCGAGTAAACGCGATCAACGCAGCAGCTGCGCTAGCAATGCAAACTGTTGTGGCGAAGTTGCAGCAAAAAGGTATTAGGTAGTGGATTACCCTCGTCTGATAATGCCGCAAGAATGCCATCGGCTTAACAGTCAGCTTTAATGGTTCACGTCATGAAAAAGAATGTAACTAGCGCCCTTTATATACTGCTTGGGCTCTTCGCTTGTTGTAGCGAATTACAGGCTGCCGGTGAGTGCGAAAGATTAAAGCCCGTGTCTGGCCAAGAAATCGACCAAATACCCGATCAGAATGGCAATCCTCAGATCCGGTTTATGGTCAAGGCAATAGAGTCATTTTCGTTTAAAGATAGAGAGGAGGCACGTGAGGCGCAGGAAGACGCCCGAATGATGGCAAAGAAAAAATTTGTGGAATGGATGAAGTCCGAGGTCAGTTTCGAAAAATCCATAGATAAGTTTTCAAAAAAACGGACCGAACTCTCCGGCAATCAGAAAAAAGTTATTAAAGCTAAAATGAAAACCGTATCCAGTTCCGTAAGAGAGAAAGGCGAGGCTTTCATAACAGGAGCGGTTTTCTCTGGCCAGGCGATCGACATGGATAATATGGAATCTTGCGTCACGATGGTCTGGACACCCGCTCTCTCAAAAATAGCAACCGACGTCTCCGTCAATATGTCCAAAGATGCAGGCAAGCAAATGCAGGCTCGAAACACCGCGAAACAGGCCGCGGCGAGCTCAACTTCAGGACAGGCATCAACTCGAAGGCCTGCGACAAGTAAGACAGACGATAATACCCCGGGTGTTAAAATTGTTACGATTGAGGTTAAGGCCGAAGGGGCGGATATCCAGGATGCGACGAATACAGGGCTGAAAAGGGCGGTATCGATGGTATTCGGTCAGCAACTTCAAGCGTCTTCGAAATACTCTAAAGCTCATGCAAAACTGGACGTATTTTCCAATTTATTTGGGTCGGGGAGTAAAAGCAGTCTTGCGGTAAAAGCCGGTTTTCGATCGGATAATATCCGAACTTCGACGAGTGGATTAATTGACTCGTATGAAATATTGCAGGATCAGCAAAGAGAAAATTCGTATTTTGTATTACTCAGAGTAAAGCTTCCCAAATATCAAACTTCGATCGATCCCAATAAAAGCCGTGTCATTGTTCTTGCGCCTAAATTTAGGCGTTCAGAGGTGGATGGGGGCCTTGCTGACGAATTTAAGGATCAAATGATTGAATTACTTAACGGCTCCAACAAGCTCACCGTCCTCGATCGGGACTCACTCAGAGAGCAGGTTAAAGAATTAAAACTGATTATGGCTGGGAATTCGCCCATAAAAGAGTTGGCCCGCGTTGGGCAGACAGCTGGTGCTGACATCATGGTGATATCCGAATTTTCATCCCTTTCCAGCAAACGATCAGATAAGAAACTAGGCGCTCGCACAATCAGCCGGATCGTCTACAATGGTAAATTCACGATTAAATTTATAGATGTCGCCACCATGAATATCATCCTTACGAAAAATGTGTCGATTAAAAAACGGCGATTTAAATCAAACAGTGCGAGCGCTAAATTAAGTCGCTATGTGATCGGAAAAGTCCGACCCACTTTATCAAAAAAATTTGGATTGGCGACAAGCAGTATGACAGCCGGAAAAAAGAAGGGCACCAAGAAATTAAAGAGCACACTTTTCGAGGAAACCGAAAAGAGAGTAAAACAGGACTGGTAAGAGGTAACAGATGAAAAACCATACAAACATTATTTCTCTATGCGTTCTCGGCTTGATGGCCTCAGCCTATTCTCCCGCATACGCCAAGGGAGAATGTGAGCGCCTTGAGCCCGTTGGCGGCGCGGAGATAAGTTTTATCGAAGCCTCTGATGGCGGTGATCAGATGAAATTTATGGTTAAGTCCGTTGAGAACTTTTCCTTCAGAGATCGGGAAGAAGCTCGCGAAGCTCTCGACGACGCAAGAACGTATGCGCGAAAAAAAATGGTTGAGTGGATGAAAACAGAAGCCACATTCGATAAGTCCATTGATAAGGCATCTACCAAAAGAACGGAATTATCCGGTGAGCAAAAAAAAGTTATTAAAACCAAAATTAAGACGGTGTCTGATACCGTTAAAGAAAAAGGCGAGGCCTACATAACGGGTGCCCTTTTTCCCGGTCACGCTATCGACATGGACAATATGGAATCTTGTGTGACGATGGTTTGGACGCCAGCGCTCTCAGATCTGGCGACGAAAACCTCGACAAAGATGTCCTCAGATGCCGAGAAACAGATACGAGCGAAAAACCGTGCAGACGCTCAGAAACGACAGAACCAGCAATCTTCGACCCAGAGTTCAAGGCAACAATCTGTGGATAAAGGGGAGAGCACATCACTCATGGGAGGCAGCAATATCCTCATTCAGCCAAAGTCTAAAAAAGGTTTATACTAGTCCCTTCGTTTTTACGATTCTTATTGCGCCATGTCTGCTGGAGATCAAAACGGCTGATGCAGGATGCCTGTCCTCCATCAGAGAAACAACGAATGCCACTGAGAACTACTACGTATGCCAGTCAGACAATACAATGGATTATCATTACGCTGAAGTCCGGTTCACGAGTGGTTTCATTGAAACTTTTTCCTTTGACCGCGGTGGCCTTAACCTGATTTGCTCTGCATCGAAAATCGGTGATGTAGAAACCCGCAAGTGCAATAAATATGCGGCCAAGTTACCAAAACTATCGATTGAAGAACGCGGCAACTCAAAAATCACCATTAGTGACATTGCTTATTTTGATCATTCTCAATTTAGCAATAAAAAGCCAAAAACAATGTTTCAGTATCCAGACAAGTATTCTTTGGTCAACAAGGTTGGCTGCTTCGTAAGCTTGGGAGCGGATTATAAAGACATACAAATTGTTTATAACCGGGAAAAGCCTCATAAGCTTAGAAATTGTCTGCTGGCCGTTGAGAGGTTTGAAGACCGGAATTGAAAAACCACGCGATAAAGAACGATTACCTGGCGGTCAACAATATCGCTAAGAAATCCTTCACTTTGTTTTCAAAACTTGCCTGTGAAAAACAAAGTAGTGGTTAGAGATGCCTAATTTCCAATTGAGACGAATGCTGTGTATAGCAATGCTAATGGCGACGGTTGTATCGAATACCGTCGACGCGAGGGACTATAATGTTTTGGTTATGGGAGACGATCAAAATAAGAAGGCTCTGGCCCGAAACACAAGGCCTTTTGAACAAGTCATGAATGCGATTAGCCGGAATCTGGCTGAAGATGGCTTTCGGGTAATTGATGAGGTCATGGCAACTGGTGAAAAATTCGTCCAGGGGCGCATTCGAAGACCGAAACAAGAGTTATTCGATATCGCTAAACTGATTGTAGATCCGCCGATTGATTTTATCGTGACCTTTACAGTACTCGCGGAGTTTGAGACTTCAAAGACCGTGAAATTTATGACATTAAGGTCAAGCAGCCAAATCTTTGCAGTTGGCACCAATCAGCTTATTACCAATCTGCAGACGACACCACTGAAAGACATCCCGACAGAGAATTTATGTAACCTCCGAAAACGTTGCAGGATGAAGTATATAGGAGAGCATGCGGAGAAACTGGGAAATCAATTGGGTGCCACCCTCGTCACACATTTGCGAGCATACGTCGGCAAAACCTCACAAACGGTATTGAATGAGAGGGAAGAACTTGGTTCAAATCAGGAAGTTAGTGCGGGAATAATTAAGGCGCATAGATTGACGTTCGAGGGGTTTTCGGCCAATGATTTTTTCAAATTTGAAAAAAGTCTGAAAAACTTTCCCGGGTACGTAAATCACAGGATTATTAAACTGTATCGGTTTACACAGCAGGTTTACTACGAAACTCAAGCGCTCGAACATGAGGTCATTCGTAACCTTCACCAAGCGGTTAATAAGGGAAAGTCTCTAGGAAGCATTGATTGTTCAAATTTATTATGTCGTATAAAAAAATATCCAGATTAGAGTAATATGGAAAATGGCTCAGTGCAGTGAAGCTTCCGCTATCGATACAAACGACGGTACTATTGGTTCGCTCCGCTTTAATCTAGAGCAGAATTGAATAGCACCAAAAACCATCTTCAACCCATCTTTAATCATCCTTTACGGCGCTTCTCTATGAGAAGGGGATGTTTGAGTCTTAAGCAAACAAGTAGAATCGCCGTGCAATGTTGGACCTCTCTCACACTCAGGCAGAGCAAAACTCTCCCCAGCACTCCCAAGAAGCACCCCAAACACCATCAGAACGGGCAACAGTCGTTTCATGGTGAGTTGTAAGCTGCGGCGCCCCTGGCATCCGTATGGCCTGCAATGATGTATGTGATCCGCTGAGATGATCAGAAACCAACGCTTTTGCGAGGGCAGCAAGCTGTTTTTGAGCTTGTTTTGTCAATGTCGCAGAATTCGTTTCAAATTGAATTTCCAAATCGATAGAACGCTGAAGCTTCTCGTAAGCGCCCTGAACACCGGGGGCGAGTGCACGTATAATTTGGTCAAAGTTCACTTCCTTGGCAGGAAGTAATCCAGGAACACAAAGGCCTGAGATAAAATTAGCGGCAGCAACAACAAATTTTTTCATATCTGATATCCGCCCTCGTAATTTAGGCATGAAATCGGCTCTCTTTAGATTACGGTATGACCTTGTGAGCGAATTCATAGTGCCCTGTTTTGGTTTCCAAGCGAACTCTGTAACGGAATTCTTGATCTTGAAAATCCGGCAGGTCGATTATCCAACTCAATGTTCTCTTGAAGGATTTCGTAGTACTGGGTGATTGTTGATTAACGAATGTTCCGTTTTCCACGACTAGGAATGCCTTTGCAGAGCTTCCCGGATCGGGCGCCTTAAAACGGAACTGCAAGCCACAGATCAGTTCTGCCTGGCTGTCGGTAAGGGTAGTGTGTGTAACAAACTGATCTGCCAATTCAATGGGGATCAGTTCAGGCTCAACGCCACTGAAGCGCACGGCAGCGCAAGTAAGGCCCTTGGGTGGCCGTCTCTCAAGCACCTGAATTTGCGCTCCGGTTTCGGATTTTTCCACAATTTCTGCCACCTGAAACTCGGTTTCAGATGGTTCGGATTTATTTATGTGGTTAACAAAGTAAACGCCTGTTCCGCCCGCGAGGAGCAGAAGTATAAAGATGACAGGGTACGCACTCTTCGTGTTCTCTTTTGCAATTGGGAGAATTGCATTTGTGCCAATACAAAGTTCAAAGGCGGCCATTGCGTTCGACATTTTCTTGGTATTGACGTCATGGGGTGGCTCAAGACTTGCGTCTTTTGGAATAATTACCTGGAATTCCCTGCCGGCCGCTCGGGTCTCCGAGGCCAGTTGGTGTAATGCATCTAATTTTTCTTGGATGTGGCCGACGATCTCAATTTTAAAATCGGCATTTACCAATCCTGTCAGGACAACAACGCGGTCGTGTGGATCATCCGGTCCGGCCAGCCTTCCAAGGCTCTCAAGACCATGGGCAACAAAAGCCGCGAGTTGCCAACTTTTCCCAGCTTTAATTTCTTGTGAGAGATCCATCCGAAAGGACAAATCACCGAAGGGACCAAATGCCTTATCTACTGGGCGCCCTGGACGGATAAAATTGTCATACTCAGAAGAAATCTCGAATAGAGGCTCAATCCCACGTCCCACGAAAACTTCAGATAATGGAACGGGTTCCTGAAGTATTCGCTCTATTCGCACGGGGCCATGAGTGGTGGCGATGTAGACCGCGACCTTTTCGGTCATCTCAACATGACCTCGGTTTTGGGATCGCTAAGCATTTCCAGTAGAGGGTCATCACGAGAAACCAGCACTTGGATGATCCCATTTCTTGGTGGGGAAAGAGGAAAACTTTTACAAGTATCCGCCTCATCAAAGATGTACAGGATGTGTTCGAGTTGCGGTATCTCCCCAATGAGTTCGATGATGATATAGATATTGTCAGATACCGTTTGCGACGTTTGATACCGAATAGAAAATCCATTGCCGAAGCGCGGGATTGGCCCTGACCCGCCAGCAGCCCGTGCTTCTCCGGAGTGGTAGCATGCTGCTTCCGTGACCATACGCCTAAGGGCATTCCTCATCGCCGGGTTGGAAGCCAAGGCTTTTTCGATGTTGATGATATCAAAATCTTTTACGTCACCACAGGCGTAAAGATAGAGGTCACGAAGAGACACCGCATCGTGCGGATTGCTCTCTAACTGTTCTAAAAATTCTCGTGCTGTCGCCTCTTCGGCGAAGCTCTGCCGCAATTCTTCTCGTTCTTGCTCAGATAGAACCTGAATTTCACTCATCAATCGCACCATAAATTTTATGTAATTGGCAGCTGAATTTTTCCTTGTCGCTCGCAAAGACCTCAGAGCTGTCCAAATTCAACGCCTCAACCGTGTCTATAAATTGTTTGATCTGATCAGACATCTTGACGATTTCTTCTCCCGCCGAACTAAAATCAGAACGCCGATCCTCGTCGACGTTAGGCGTTTCAAACCCCTTCCGACGGAGGCTCTCAAAAGCCATTCTGGCATCATGTTGTGAGACTTCATCGTGATCGGTTGCCGTCTCGGAACCCGAGATGATATGCCAGATTGCGAGTTGAAGAACGCGCAAATGGCGTGCGATATCCTTATAAACTTGGATCTTCATGTCATAAGAAATAGCGTCATCGCATGAGATACGTTCGATAATCCAGTCGTTTCCGCGCTTCATTTGCAAATCGTTTGTTATGGCGGATTGAATGGGTGAGAAGCACTCAAGGCGAAGAAAGGCCTGCGGGAACCTGCACGCATAAGGCCCATACTTCATCAGATTCTCAATAGGCTGACGCTCGCTCGTTCCTTTTAGAAATTTTATATTCTTCAACTTGTCTTGATCAAAAAAAGAAAGTGGGTTCTCCCATTCGGAACGCGGAAAGGACGATGCCGAAAATCCCAGAAATTTGTTAAGGACCGCCTCACGCTTCTTGGCGTATTCCTCTTGGCTTAAAAGGCCTTTATTCAAACGTGCCTCTAATTTAGCAACCTGACCTTGAATCTGAGCGTCAATAGGTTCCATAGAAATGTCTGGGTTTCTGGGATCAATCTCTCCCTGGTCTTTATCTAATCCTAAAACGTCCGCACTTTGGACAGATGAACTGACTTGTTGTCTTTGGATGAAGCGTAATACGTCGACGAAATGATCGAACACCGTTTTATATCCTCTAAACTCCTGTCCTGTTGAATGGAGCTGCCAGAATGCAAAAATGTCCTCGTCTGAAGCAGACCATAATCGCTCCATAACTTTTTTGTAATTGTCAGTTGGATCGGGATGCAAAAACTTTAAGATTTTATCGAAGCGTTCTTTGTTTTTTGACAGATCAATATGAGTGAGGCGATATTTACGCAACCTTGATGCCACACGGTTTGACGCGGCTTTGATTTTTTCGACCCCGACGCCACCGGCCAACATCTCCTTGAGTATATCATTGAACTCATTGAAAAAGAGGAAACCTTCCATTGTTGAGAGAAATTCAAAAAGGGCCCCCAGCAGAGGCATACGCCCATAATGGATACTAAAAGTTGTATCGTTGTAATCGATCAGAACATGTGTGTCATTTGCAGAGAAACCTCCGCGACGCCATTGTTCGTGCTCTGAGCACTCACTGAAGATTCTTTTAAAGTGACTTGGCCATATTGTTTCAGGTTCCATGAAAAACGTGAGTAGCCCATTCTGGCCATGGTACCCGGCGGCATCAGCCGCGTTGATAAGATGGCAAAGTTCAAACAACGGGGCATCCTTGTTCCCTCCACTGGAAGTTCCAATAATAATTTTTATCAGCCTAGTTAATATAATTGGTTTTGGATACCGAGGCGCCAACGCCTGAAGCGTTGAAATCGCATCGCCTGAACCGCCAAGGCGATATATTCCGTCATCACTCATCCCGCATTCTTCTCATGAACTTCTACAGACTCAATATTTTTTACGCTATACTCGCATAGAGCAATCGAGCGTGGCGTAAATTGTGCATGTCAATCAGTGTTGAAGTCTAGTGTATAGGTAATCGGAGACAATGATGCAGAGACCACCACCTTGCTTGAAGTCGTTATTTTATCTTTGTATCGCATTGGTGATACCCGTGCTCAGCGGGTGCGGGGCGTCCGATCACGCTGGTAAAATCAACATCCTGATCATGGGTGAAGATGCGGATAGCGATACGGTTCCGAGGAAC
>JABJCF010000145.1 GCA_018665625.1 Nitrospina sp.
CAATGGAACGAAATGCAGTAGAATCTTTACCCAAAAAGGCAAGGGACTGGCCAATCATGTCTGCTGTCTTTGCTGGAAAATACTCGTCCAACCGGATGAATAATTGCTTTGCTGCAGGGTTGAGGTATTGCAGGTTTAGATCAGAATCTGCATACATAATACTGCCAGGATTATTTTCAACCAAAGCCGCAACCTTCACCATTTCAGCGTCAGATTTTTGTTTTTCCTCTGCCTGGTGCATCATTCTTTCCAGTGAGCTTTCAAACTCACCTTTTAATCCAAACTCCGATTCCTTATTTTTTCCGCTCAATATATCTTCTGAATATTTGATGAAATCCTGCAATCCTTTAACAAGAGTGTTACACGACTCGCTCAATACACCGACCTCATCCTTCGAAGTGACTGGCAACTCTTTTTGCTGCAAGTCTCCCTGAGCGGTATGGCTCAATACCGCCGAAGTCTGTTGAATAGGCCTGATGACCACTCGCGTCAAAAATAAAGCAATTCCAATTTGAATGAACAAAGCCATAAAACCAGAAATCGTGTTTGCCATGTTCAAGTTAGACTGATTGGTCAAATACATTTTGTTTCTATAGTGTTGAACCAATTGATTACTCACTGCTCTCAGTTTATTGGATTCGCTAATAATATTAGTTTGGGCTTTACGATAAGCATCGGAGTTAACCTCAGAACGAATCAGGTCCTGCACATACTGAGTAAACTTTTTAAATTCAACTTCAACATGGGAGATGGTCTCCTGAATTTCAGCATCAGCAATGCCTTCCAGACTTGCCACTTTTGTCATTTTCAAGTCAGCAGGATAATTGCCACCTGCTTTGGCTGCTTGCAAAGTCTGGGAAAATATTTTTTTCGCAGTATCATATTCACTCAAAGAAGCATTCAACTCTGCGTTGCCCACCATCACGTCATTCGAAAAAACTGTTTTATAATGACGGATTCCCAACATATCCCCTACTTTGAACTCTTCACCCATTCTTTGCGTATGGCAATTGGCGCAGGCAGCAACCGTAGCTTTATCCGCTGTGTACAAATGGACCAGCAGTTTCCCGTTTTCTGCTTGAGTTTTGATAAATACCTGGTTCGGTTTGTTTTTCAAAAATATATTCGCTTCCCGATCTATATCGGTTTTCAAACCCTTGGCAGGATTAACTGGTTTTTCCGCAATGATATCCACCGCAAGGCTATTGCCCTCTTTATATTTTTCATTCACCTTTCTGGCAAACGTAGCAGGAAAGGGAACAGCAGGATGTGGCTCCCCTTCAGGATCCATACTAATTGGAAGTTTTATACCTTTAGCTATTTTTATAACGGACTTGGTATAAGTGCCACGCATAATGGTTATATAGGAATCCAGCGATCGAATTTCTTTCTCAATGGTCTTCAAACGGCCCTTTGCCATGGCATAACCAAAGGCAGCCTTACCCATAGCCTGAGTCAACATCCTCTGGCGACCCAAAGCATCCATAACTATCGCATCATTAGCAATTTTCGAGGAATAATGGTCTATGACTGCGCCGGCAATAACTACAAGCAAGGACAAAATTGCAATTGCGCCATACACTTTTTGTTGAATCGATAAGGCTTTCATTTCGAAAAGAAGCCTTCCCTGGGAATCCGAAAATAATTAATCGGACGGTATTATAAATTAATGAATCATGCTTTTTACCATCTGCCATGTAAACCTGTCAACCGCTTTCAATTGAATAACTTGTCACAGTTTGATCAACACATTAACGCGTATTCGGAGAACCATAATTAATCCCAAAACCGATCTAATATCACGGATTTTTACCTCATAAAAAATTAACAAATTGCATTTGAGTTCGGATAATTTGGTAGTATTAATGATTCAGGTTTCACTTTGGGTTGAATCTGCCCTTCTATAATTTAAGGAGCTATTTGTGAGGAAATTCTGGAGGGTATTCGGGTGGGTATTTCTGGGGATCTTTATTCAATTCAAGTTCAATGCTTTATATGGAATTGTTTTCCTGGAAAACCTGAACTTCCACGATCGAAGCTATTGGGTAGAAATGAAAATCACACCTACCGATGAAAGCTTGCGAGTCTTAAAGGTGAAAACCACCGTTCACCACTCTCTCGGCGCAGACTATTTTGCCAACATCTATATCCCTATTCAATATAAGGTGTTGAATCAAGAACCATACGCCGGTGTTGAGGCCATAGAGGGTTACCAAGCTTATGAAATGAATATGAAACGAAAATACCGGGATGTGCTAGCCGAAACAAGTTTCATTCTCATTCCCCAGACAAAAGAAATTCCCTCAAAAGCTATAAAAGTACATTTTGAGAACCTAAAACAACGTTTGCATTCGGATGCTACTTACCAAATCTCCACCAATAATAAAATTACCATAATAGATGGCCCGGAGAAAGCAGAAGCAATTTACCCTCAAAAACTGGGCATGTGATACGCAACAAATGGCTCGAATAAAAGAATTCAAAGACTATTATAAAATTTTAGATGTCCCTGAATCAGCGAAACAGGATGAGATAAAGAAATCCTTTAGAAAGTTGGCTCTCGAGCTACACCCTGACCACAACCCGAACGATCCTAAAGCCGAAGACAAGTTTAAGGAAGTCACCGAGGCTTATGGAGTGCTGAGCGACTCCAAAAAAAAGCAAGAATACGATAGATACCGCACCGATCACCTTGCGGGCCGCAGTTCTTCCCGATTTCATTATTCTCAGGAAGATATTTTCTCAAGCATGTTTCAAGGACAAAATGCCCGTGACATTTTTGAGGAGTTGAATCGAGAATTCAATCGATCAGGTTTTAGATCGGGGAACAACTTTATTCAAAATATGTTTTTTGGTGGAGCGGTTGGTGGCATAGGACGCATTCTAAGAATGATACCGGGGCCCATTGGACGTATTGGCATGGGAATCAGGATAGCTCAAGTGGTCGGGACCTCGCTTTACGCTCTTCACAAAATGAAAAAAGCCAAGGAAGCAGCTGACCCAGAAAGAAAACCACAAGTTAAAAATCCTGTATTAAACAATCTCAAAAGTATGTTTGTAAAACCTCCACCTAACGAGAGCTCACCCCTGGATATAGACTTCCTGATTTCAATCCCTCCTTTTGACGCATTAAATGGAGCGCGAAAAAAAATATCTTTTCAAGCAAATGGAATCACCGAGCAATTGATGGTTCGAATACCACCCAAGTTTCCTTCAGGAGGCAAGTTGCGCATACGCAATAAAGGCCACACTCAAAACGAAAAACGTGGAGATTTAATATTATCCATAAACGTAGACCCTAATATTGCCTCTTCTAATTAACGTATGAACAAATCTCAAATTCTAGACTACTGGTTTTCTTTTTTCCGGGACCTATTGCTGGGCACATTAAAAAAACTATTCTTTTTTGGTTTTACCGGTTTGGGATTAGGAATTTTAACTGCTATCGCCTTCGATTCGAAAGTGCTGGATGCAGCTGACTGGAGTGGTTGGCTCGAAACATCTATTCTTTTTTTGGCCGCCCTATGGTATCTGGCTTTTGGAGTTTTTCATGGCTGGGTTGCGTGTGTCCTGCAAGTTATGATTCAAAAATTAAGAGAAGCTTTGGAGGGATTGCAGCAATTATTAGATTGGTTGACCCGAGAGGTCATAAACAGAATCCCAAAATTCCAGAAAAACATTCCCAAGTCGGAGTTAGAAAAAAAATATGACCAGGTCGGCGGCGAACTACTCGTCAAATTAAAACAAAAAGGCGGGATAACGGGTTTCTTTTCTGGGATTCTATTTGGCGTTATCTTGAAAGTTCTAAAATTCTTCTTTCTTGACCAGGTTGTCGAAGAACTTCAAAACAAAGACAAAGAAGAAATCACATCAGCGGATATTGAACATGCCGTTCGTCGCGTGGGAACAGAGGTGATGATCTCTCCGCTTACCGACAATTTATTTTTGATACATATCGTAAACATTGTTTTTGGCCTGTTTATATTTGGGCTACCATTCAGTCTTCTTTGGTTTTTATAATACAAGAAAGCATTTGAGCCTGACCATGATGCAGCCAGGCTCAAATATTTAAATCAACGTTTATCTATCTAGCGTTTCAGGTTTAAACTACTTTCTAAACTTAGAGAATACGAAATCCGACTTTTCCTGAGCGGTGTGGCAGGCATAGCAACTTTTACCACCATCATTTACCAAGCGTTTTATTTTACTATCACCGGCAAAACCCTCAAACCCCCATCCACCAGTGGCTTTGAAAGCCTTTTCATCTTTAATCATTACGCCAACAAGTTTCCTTTTGCCTTCCTGAATTGTTTTATTATTTTCCTCATAATTTAGTAAATCGAAAACTAAAATAGAACCAGAGGGAAATTCTCCACCCTCAAAACCCTTCACGGCTTTATCGTTACCATAAACATGATGCAATCCCTGAAATGGATTTTCCAGAGGGTGCCCAGGTTCGATGATCATTGATTTGACATGAGTCCAACTACGATAATTCTCGGGGTACTTCACTTTAGACCCACCAGCACATGCCTGTGTTGCCACAGACAAAAGAATCACCAAAACCATTACAAGCAAATTCTTCTTCATTTTCTCCAATTCTCCCTAGATAAAATTAGTATCGATTCAAAACTATTCTAATGCTAGAGAAAAAATAAAAA
>JABJCF010000146.1 GCA_018665625.1 Nitrospina sp.
AGCTATTCCCGCAAGTTCAACCAACCCCAAAATTCAGGATGGGGAGGGGAGGATTCGAACCTCCGAAGGCTGAGCCGACAGATTTACAGTCTGTTCCCTTTGGCCACTCGGGAACCTCCCCGAAATTTTGGGAAAAACGCGACCTCTAAAGCCGGTTAAACACTTAACCTTAAACCCCCAACGCAGGACCCTAGAACCCCTTTCAAACCAATTATTTAAAACTGGAGCTGGCAAAGGGACTCGAACCCCCGACCTGCTGATTACAAATCAGCTGCTCTACCAACTGAGCTATGCCAGCTCAGTAAATTAAAAAACCCCCACTTTACACTTTGATTTTCAAAGCTGCAACTAAAATTGGAGGTTTTAGGCTATATATTTTCGATTTATCAGGATATTTTTCCACGAAAGTGGTGTTTATGGTAGCAATGTAGCACGCCCCACGGTTTTTACCCAGAAAAAAAGTACCTATTTAAAAACTAAGCTGTGGATTCTAGCATAAAATTTCTAAAAAAAAAATATTTTTAGCAGATATTTTTGACAAATTTTCTTTTAGTCTCCACCGGTAGCCAAATGTTTTCTGAGAGATACTCATATTTATTGACGCCAATAGTCCAATTTATCAATCAGAGTAGTTTTCAAGTCAATTTTGCGCCCAATTTGCGGCCAATCGGCAAGGCCATCCAGTTTTTATAATCGCCAATTAGTTTTTTCTGATCCTGGCCCCTTACTCTTTCTTGATCATTCTTTATTTTAAGGGAAACTTTGGAATTTTCATCAAAACGATTCAATTTCATAATAAACTTAATTTTTATCAATTGACCCAACCCTTCTGCATACCTCACCCTTTTTCCTTTTCAACGTCAAACGGTAAGCTTGGATCGTCCCCACACAAGATTTAAGTAATTAATTATAAATAAATACATCAATTTTTTTGATAAACTAGGGCAAAACCAAACTTTCTTGAACTTTTGACAGCAAAAATAGAAAATAACAAATGAAAAAAAACCTTACCTCCGTTCTTGATTACCGTGAACTATTTGTAAAATTACGACAGCTAAGAAAGCTGCGAACCTCCAGAAAAGAAAAAATTCCATTCAAAATAAAAAGAAGGTATGGCAGAAAAGAATTGGAAGAGTTTGTCTCGGATTTTTGGAATGGAGGGTATGTCTATATGGAGACCGGGGATTATTTATACCTCCCTCCCATTAAAGAGATGAATGTCTTTTGGAAACTGAAGGAACCTTATATTCCAGAGGAGATTATAGAAAAATTCAGCAACCCGGGTAATGCCGTCATGGATATTGGAGCCAATATAGGTGAATGGACGCTTCGAATGGCTAACATGGTAGGGTCCGATGGTCGCGTTTATTCGTTTGAACCGAACCCCCTGATTAACAAATCATTGAACAAAACCTTACGCGTCAACAATCTTTCCCAAGTTTCCCTCTCCCAATTTGCCCTAGACAACTGTTCTGGCGATTCAGAATTTACTACTCCAATGGATGCGAATGACCGGGCGATTCACGGAGAATCAAGATTAGGCACCGAACAAGGAAATTGGAATATTCATACAGATGTTAGCAAGACAAAAACAATTAAAGTGAAAACCACTACCCTCGATCAATTTTCAACGGATAACTCGATAGACCGATTGGATTTCGTGAAAATCGATGTTGAAGGAAAAGAAATAAATGTTCTAGAGGGGGGACGGGAAACGTTTTCCCGTTTCCTCCCGGCCTTGGTACTCGAAGTGGGTTGCGAAGAGGATACCGACCGAAAAAAAATATCAGACCTTTTGCGCTCCTGGGGTTATGAAATCACAGGGATCATCGTAGCCCATGGGATCATTGAAATAAACTGGGAGCAATACACCAGCCTTAGTGATCCTTTCATTAAAAAATACCCTTCCAACGTCCTATTTTTGGGTAATAAGAAATAGCATCAAAAATGTTGGGAGTGGTTCAATTCCAGCATTTTCTGTGAAACCAACGGACGGAATTGCACTCATTACGAATGCAATTTGTTTATTTCGAGTTTCGACGCTTTTTATTTCTTCGGAATTTTTTAGAGGATTTCTTTTTTCTAACCGATTTCAGCTCAGAATCTTTTTGAGCAACTCTAAACTTGGATTTGCAAAACTTTGCAGTATATTTGAAGTTGTAATAATCCACCGAGTTCTGCGCATCCTGAAATGAGGCAATATAAGGAATGATCAAAGGGGAAGATAACAAATAAAGCCACGCTTTATCTTTTTCACCGGTATACCATTGCCCACCACCAGGGATCATAGAATATAAAAACGCAATATCCCTATCAAAGTATTGATATTCCTTGTCACAACCCGCCTCGATAAGAGTCTCCATCTCTCTTTCCATGGCTGGAGTGATCCGCTTGAATCCCATAGGCGACCCACCGCCCCCCTTCAACCAACAACCGGGAAGCAAAAACAGAACGCCCAGGATTCCTATGATTCTAAAAAATCCTGGCATACGACACCAAATTAAATAACTCTTTTTATTTCAATAGATTATAGGAAATTCTACGGGAAAGGTCAATGCCGGTTGACGGATTTTGAATTATTTGGATGAATAGCGTATTTAACTGAGTAAATGAAGATATTAAAACTTTCCGTCTGCCATATAAAAATCTACTTGTTTGGATGGTGCATCAAAAGGCAAATCGTACCAGTTTTCCCAGTTCGAATTGATCCGAAATCCAATAATATCTGCTTTTTTTCCGGGCATTATTTTTCCGCAAGGGAGCCGCAAAATTTCCGCTCCAAAACGCGTTGCCATCGTTAAGATTTCTTTACGGCTCACATCAGGCAATAGTTGATCTGCCATACGTATTTCTTCAAGAAAATTCAGCGAATCATTGCTAGCCATCGAATCGGTTCCCAATGCGACGGGAATTCCTGCATCAAGCATTTTTCTAACGGGAAGGATTTTCGAACGCCCAAACCATTGTGTGCTTTTCGGGCAAAACACTGCCGCTTGAACATCATCTATATCCCCTTCAATATAATTGCAATGAACAGCAACCATGTCATCCAGCGCACCTATAGATTTAAGATAACGGGAAGGGGTTGTAGCCGGGGCTTGCCAACTCTCATCAAAAGCCTGCCTGTCTTTTAGGAGACCCAATAAAGGACCTTCGCCTTTATCAATGAACTGGACTTCTTCATCAGTTTCGGCAAGATGTGTAGACAGTAAGCATCCATACTTTCTGGATAAATGATCCAGTTGACGCAACAATTTTTCGGACACAGAATAAGGCGCGTGAGGGGCGATCCCCAAGGTCCAACTCGAATCATGAGATTTTAAAATAGCCTCCACTTCTTTGGTGAGGCCATCAGCCTTGTCTTTTTGGAAACCAATAATTTCTAAAAACAAAACGCTTCGAAATCCTAATTCCGCAATGGACTTTAACAAGGCTGGATCAGCCACATAATCTGCCAGACCTGTTACTCCAGAAGATTTCATATCATTAGCACCCAAGCGGATGCCGTTTGCCCTTTCCTCATTGCTTAATGCAGAATTGAGGGGAATCAAATCGCTGATCCAACCGGCAAAGCTTTCTGAAGGTGAAAGTTTATTTGCAAGGGCCGTCAAACTAAGGTGACAGTGGGCGTTAACAAACCCGGGCATTAGCAGATGGTCAGAAAGGTCCAATGTTGCTTCTGCACTCTCTTTTCCGCTACACGAGGAGATTTCTAAAATGTTTCCATTTTCTATTATTAATTCGCCGTTTTCAATCGGCTCACCGCATTGGGTAAGTAAAGCGCCGAATTTTATTCTCAAAGGCATAAGCACTAAAAATAAGTTTTATTCCGGTATTTCAGGTAGGTCTCACCGAGTTGACCCCGCAACACCTTTTCTTCTTCTCTGGCTCGGAAAATATTTAGAGGAACGACCACTACAAAAACATAAACAAGGCAAATCGTGGAGCCACAAGCCAAAAACAATCCGCCCAGGGTCAAAACAATTCCAACATAAATTGGGTGTCGTACATAGCTATACACTCCGCGAGTCACCAATTGGTCTGTGCCAGGTAATACAGCTAATGAAGGGCCCAGTGTCAACATTGCAAGAATCCAAAGGATAACTCCCACCCCACCCACAGCCAACCCCACATAAACCAACTCTTCGTGACCGAACCCAAAATTTTTGGGGCCAAGATAGGCCATTATTAACGGCAAAAGATATAGCGATGGGACAAAAATATTCAGTAAAAAACGCTGGTTTGAGCTGAGGTTTTTAATTTCGATCATTTCACAGGGGGAGACAATTGGGAAAAATCTTTTCCCTCTATAAATTTTATATCCGCAAAAAAGCTAATGCTAGTTGCCTCCACGGTTAGTGGTAGAGCGGCGACTCGTAGTAATTTGGTTGTTGAAAATTTCTCTGCCTTCCAGAATTTCCAAGTCGATCACCACTTTATAAACGGGAAAAGAAAATTTTATATCTTTTAACTTAACCGCATCTTTTTCAGAAACGAGGATAAATTTGGCTTCTTCCTGCAAGGCTCGCGATTCTAATTCTTTAATATCATTTAAGCTGTATTCATGGTGATCGGGAAAAGCCTTAAACACTTTTAGCTGCGCCTGGGTGTCCTGTAAAATCTGGCGAAACCCTTCCGGGTTTGCAATTCCACAAAATGCGACCACAGGTTGATTCTTTAAAACATCGACATCGCAAACATCACCCGTTTCCATATTTATTAAGGAATCCAAACGAAGGTGCGTTTTTATTTGTGGCATAGATCCAAGGTATTTCGAAGGAAATTTAATGGGACCTCCCAAGTAACGCGTAAAGCAGACCATATCTGCTCTTCTGGATTCACTTGCCGGCTCACGCAATTCGCCTGCAGGAAATATATGGTTGTTTCCCAAAGGTTTTTGATGGTCACAAAGCAGGATGTCCAAGTCTCTACGCAAGGCCAGATGTTGGAATCCATCGTCAAGAATCAATGTATCGACTTCATAATTTTCCAAAGCATAACGTCCTGTCTGAAGCCTGTCGGAACCCGTAATTATGGGAACGTTTTTAAGCTTTTCCGCCATCATTACAGCCTCATCACCCACCCATTCAGGCGAAAGAAGAACGGATTTCCCATCGCAAACCACGTTTACCGGCTTATTGGATTTACCGCCATACCCTCGGGTGAGGATAGCTGGTTTGAAACCGTTTCCTCTCAAGGTTTCAGCAATCATCATAACGAAAGGGGTTTTCCCAGTTCCACCCAGGGTTAGATTTCCCACACTGATTACCCTGCAATCGAGACTGCGTTGTGGGAATATTCCCCATCGATAGGCCCACAACCGAAAATGATGGCCGAGAAGATAAAAAAATGAGATAACCCTCAAAAACCAGAAAATTGGGAACCAGTACCATTTCCGATTTGGGGATATGATTTTGTAAAATAGCTCTGACATATTTATCAATATTTTTAAAATCTTTATAGGAGTATACTCTTAGGATATGGATTTTTTGTACTATATTCTTACAGGAAGCATGATCCTTGTTGCTTCGCCTTTCTTGATTCTAAGAGCCCTTACTTCTTCTGCTTTTCGATATGAAATTAAAGAAAAAACTAAAGGCGCAAAAGCTCTTCCAAGTTTAAAAGAAAGTTTGTGGGTTCATGCATCATCCGTTGGCGAAGTTCGTATCGCCAAAACCCTTATCACCGTTTTACAAGAGCAAGGCGAAACTCGTCCTATTGTTCTATCCACATTCACTCCCACCGGGTATGCATTGGCGATCGAAGAAAACCTTCCTCATGTTTTCAGGTTACCCCTAGACTTCCCTTTATGGTTGAACCCGGTCTTTGATCAGATATCCCCATCACAATTGATTCTTATCGAAGCCGAATTATGGCCCTCCCTGTTAAGACAATGTCGAAAAAGAAAAATTCCTGTTTTACAAGTGAATGGAAGGGTCTCTGAAAAATCTTTACAACGTTACGGAAAATTGAAAAGTTTCTTTTTATGGATGACAGAAGGCATAACTCTGTTTTCCATGCGATCTCGAACCGATGCAGATCGATTATTTGAGCTCGGCGTACCTGAAGAAAAAATACGCGTTACAGGCAATATTAAGTTTGATGTTCTTCCTAAAGGATCTGAAGAATTAAAATCTGCTGTGTTCGACCCGTCCTCTTTTTTAATCGTTTTTGGATCAACCCGACCTGGAGATGAAGGGCCTGTAATGGAAGCCTATGTAAAGTTAAAAAAGGACTTTCCTAATATCATTGGCGTTATCGCCCCAAGACATATGCAACGCTGTCGTGAAGTGGAAGACCTTATCCGTGAATTTGATGTTGAATATATTTTATTTTCGAATATACCGGAAGGTGATTGGGTCAACCATCCAGGATCATTAATTCTTTTAGACAAACTTGGAGTGTTAAATAGCTTCTATGCCAATGCAAAACTGGCTTATGTTGGGGGCGGATTCAATCCGCGGTTTGGCGGACAAAATATTCTAGAACCGGCAGCGTTCGACGCCCCAGTGCTTTTCGGCAAACATATGAACAATTTCGAAGAAGAAGCCAGACTGCTTATTGACTCGGGTGGCGGCATACAATTACAAAAAGAAGAGGAACTCTACCAAGCCCTTAAGCAGTTGCTGTTGAATTCTGAGAAAAGGCAAAAGGCAGGTCGAGCTGCAGCGGAAACGGTGCGTCAGCACCGCGGTGCCGTACTCCGCACCGTTAAAATTATCGAACAGAACCGTTAAATTCTGAGTTCGAATTTATATGACAGGCCTTTACCACATCGTTTCTCTGCTAGTTGCGGTCATAATAGCCCCCCTATTTACGCTGCTTTCGTTATTTTCCAAATATAAATTTAAATTTCTTCGCCATCATTTTGGTTTAATCCCGAAAATCCAAAAGGGAGAATCAAAAATCCTCTGGCTACACGCACTATCGTTAGGGGAAGTGAAAGCCGCCGCATCTGTCCTCAAGGAAATTCATAAAAAAATTCCCAATTTGAAGGTTATGGTTTCCGTTACTACTGACTCCGGTTATGAAGGGGCTTTAGAACACCTCAAAACAGCAGAAAATATTTTCTTCCATCCTTTAGATTGCCTGCCATTCACCTGGCTAGCACTGAGCAGGGTCCAGCCCGACCTATATGTTATTACTGACACAGGGTTCTGGCCCGGTATGATCGACCAACTGCATAAACAAAACACCACTTTAATTTTGCTCAATGGTCGCATTTCACATCAATCTGCGAAAGGCTATTTAAAGGCAGGCTCTCTTTTTAAAAACATGTTCAAGCAATTCGATCGACTTTGCATGCAGAATAAAAATAGCCAACTGGCTGCTTCCGCTCTGGGAGTGAACCCAGAAAAAATTGAAGTGGTTGGCGACCCCAAATTTGATGCATTGCAACCGATGGCGGATGATGAAAAAAAACAATTACAACAGAATTTCAAATTAAAACCCAACTCACCCTTGTGGATAGCTGGTAGCACCCATAGCGGAGAAGAAGAAATAATTCTAAGCGCTCACCAGAAACTGAGGGATAAACATCCGGATCTGGTTTTAATTCTTGCTCCGAGAAGAGTAGAGCGAACAGGGGAAGTAATAGCCATGCTCGAAAAAGAAAATATTTCCTTTTCCCTACGTTCAAAACTGGAAAACTCAGAGTCAGGCTCAATCATTCTGCTTAATACGATAGGCGAACTAGCGAAAGTTTATTCACTGGGCCAGGTAGCGTTTATTGGCCGTAGCCTCATCGAGCCGGGTGGTGGGCACAGCCTCATCGAACCCCTATCCCACGGGGTCGCTGTGTTGCATGGGCCTCACATAGAAAATATCGATCATGTTGCCGATGAAGCCCACAAACTTGGCCTTGCTTTCACCGTTCACAATGCTGAAGAAATTCAGCAAAAGGTTCATGCTCTGCTGGAAAATAATGAACGCAGAAAAGAAATAGCAGAGAAAGCCAAGTCCTTCATAAAAGATCAACAAGGAGCGGCTGCAAAAATGGCTGAAATAATTTTGGAAACTGGCAAAGGATTGTAAACGTGCATTTTTTGTGTTTTCAACAAAACCCTCCTTCTGGCCTTCCACACACATAAACTTCAATAATACCCTGAAATTTAATACCTGACTCATTAAACTTTATCTCCCAAAAAGGTCAATTTCATCCGTAAATTATCGTTTAAAGAAAAAAAGGCCCCATAATTCTGTCACAGAAAATTAACACGTTTGTTTAAAGAACCCGCCTCAAATAGAACTATAATTGAGTTAAGAACTATAAAACAGGAATTTGAGATAAGGGCGGTTTCCATAATCAATGCCCTTGGAACTTCAATATGATTAACAAGTTATTAGGAAAATCGAAACTCACTGGCAAATTAGCTTTGGTATTTCTAATTCTGCTTGCCATCATTTTTGTATTTAATTTTTCAAGCTTTCGAACCCTCAATACTGCAGCACAGTATCAACAACAAATTGCCCATTCCTACCAACAGCTGTTATTACTGAAAAAACTGGAAAATGCTGTTCATCTACAAATCCATTTCGTCTTGCAAACTTTAGTTCAAGAAAAAAAGGATTTAAAAGAATTTGAAGTCCATAGGCAAAAAGTCTTTGATCTATTTCTGCAAGCCGAAAAATTTTCAGAATTAAATACGCAGCATGAATCCAGAAATATTACGCGAGAATTAAATACTCTTAATGAACTTGAAGCAGATTACTCCCGGCTGATAACAAGACTTGAAATCCAGTTAGCACAACCAGATATTTTCATCAGCTCTGAGAAAATTCAACAGATAAACAAACTTATCGATGAAGGTTTTAAAAAGAAATTCCAAAATTACCTTACTGAAGTACAGCAAGATGAAAAAGAAGAGCTTGCAAATATTAATAAAAAGGCAAGTGACAATATTGACCAGGAGTTTATTCTGGCCTGGGTTCTTATAGGCCTTTCAATTTGCTTTTCTTACATTGCTTATCGAAACCTGAAATCCACAACCGTATCTAAAAATGAACTGATAAAAATTAATCAGAGCCTGGAGAAAGAAATAGCTAAAACAGAAAAAGCCGAGTCCCAAGCTAAAGATGAAAGGCAAAATTTATATAACATACTGGATTCCCTTCCTATGGCTTTTCACCTGCAAGCTCAAGATTACTCTATCCCCTTCGCAAACAAAGTTTTCCGAGAACGTTTTGGTGAAGTTCAGAATCAACATTGTTACAAATTAATGCATGATCGTTCAGAGCCTTGCGAAGTGTGCACAACTTTTAAAGTTTTCGACCAAGAAAAAAATGTAAATTCAATCTGGGACTCTCAGGATGGCAAAACCTATCTAACCGTTTGCACCCCCTTCACAGATATGGATGGGAGCCCTCTGGTAATGGAAATGGCCCTGGATATCACGGACCAAGAGAATGCAAAGCGACAAGCGCAATTAGCAATGACCGAAGCAAAAGAAGCCAATCTTGCCAAATCAAAATTCCTGGCAAATATGAGCCACGAATTGCGCACCCCATTAAATTCCATCCTGGGGTTCAGCCAATTGCTGCAATTGGATTCGAAAAACCCTTTAAAACCAATGCAAGATGAAAATGTGGAAAGAATTCTGAAAGCTGGAGCGCATTTGCTGGAACTTATTAACGAAGTGCTCGACCTTTCCAAAATAGAATCTGGCGCACTCAATCTCAACACAGGAAATGTTTCTTTAAGTTATTTGATCAAAGAGGTGCATGAATTACTAGAACCTATGGCAACCAAAAATAATATCAATTTTGAATATGTCCTAGATGAAGATCAAAGCATTCGTGTTTTGGCAGATCGGATGCGCTTAAAACAAGCTCTTCTCAATCTGGCCTCCAACGCCATTAAATACAACAGACCTAACGGAAAAATAAAAATTTTCTACAACAAAAGCCAAGATGAAAAAATTAAAATCAGCGTGTCAGACACAGGTTTGGGTATAAAAAAAGAAGACCTGAAAAGAATTTTTGAGCCCTTCCATAGAGTCCAGTCTTCTTCCCAGAGTATTGAAGGAACGGGTATTGGACTTGCAATTTCTGAACAATTAATAATTTCTATGCAAGGTAGGATTGATGTCGAAAGCGAATTAGGCAAAGGAAGCTGTTTTTCGATCACTCTTCCTGAAGGAGATGCAAATATAAACTCAGAAAAGCCAGCTCCACCAGAACTAACTACCTTGGGAAAAAGGTCAAACAATAAAAATTATAAAATTCTTTATATCGAAGACAATCTTGCAAATATGGAATTGGTAGGTTCCGCCCTTTTTCGCCCTAACATAAATTTTTTACAAGCCCCTGATGCCAGAGTCGGAATCGACATTGCAAAAGCCCACAGGCCTGATCTGATTTTAATAGATATTAATTTACCGGGAATGGATGGCTTTGAAGCATTGAGAGTCATCAGAGAAGATCCTTCCATAGGAGCCACCCCAATTTTTGCCTTAAGCGCCAACAATCTGGAATCTGATATTCAAAGAGGACTTACAAATGGCTTCGATGAATACATTCCCAAGCCCATTCAAATTTCAAATTTTATCGAAAAAGTAAATAGCGTTTTAAAATAACTCGATTCTTTTTTTGCTAACAAAATAAATAGCCCCACTTGAAAATATAAAAGCCGGAACCAACTCGTAAATCAAAGAATCGGACAGGCCTGTGATTTTCCAAATCAGGGTTGTTATAAACCCAGTCAACATTCCAGCGATAGCACCATCTCGGGTAACTCTCTTCCAGTAAAGTGAAAAAAGAATCAACGGACCAAAGCTCGCACCCAGCCCCGACCAGGCAAATAGCACAAACCAGAAAATAACACGGGTCTCCCCCAATGCTATAAACATGGCCCCAAGCCCCAAAAATAAAACAGTCAATCGGCTGACGAAAATTATTTTTTCATGCGACAGAGACTGCTTTAGCATTTTGGTGTAGATATCATGCGCAACCGCCGAAGCTGCCACCAATATTTGCGCCGAAACCGTAGACATAATCGCAGACAAAACTCCCGTTAGCACGATAGCTGTTAAAAGAGTCGGCAAAAGTAGTTCCGCTGCTTTGGGAAATAAATGCTCGGGGTCCTCCAATCCAGGAAGAAGCGCCTGCCCACAAATGCCCAGTAAAATTGATGAAGAATAAATGAGCAATCCCCATCCTAAAGCGATCCATGTGCCATTTTTAA
This sequence comes from Nitrospina sp., assembly GCA_018665625.1. The sequence continues at coordinate 11,183 of JABJCF010000146.1, forward strand.
TGACTTGAGTATTTTTTGCCGCCATGTAGCGTGTGATAACATGCGGCTGACCCGGATAACCAAGACCAATTCCCAATAGCCCAACCATTGAACCGAAAAAAGCAGAGGTTGATTTACCCCCCATCCATTCAAGCGTAGAAGGAGAAGTTTTCTCTACTTCGATTAGCATGGCAGAAAATCCTCCCAAGTGTTGCACAGCCACCAACGATACAACAACTAAACCAAAAACCATTATCAGGCCTTGTATAAAGTCAGTCCAGGCTACGGCACGTACACCCCCCATCATTGTGTAGCCCAATACAACGGCACCACCGATGGAAATACTTAATATATGAGGGACACCAAAAATGGCATCAAAGGTTTTCCCGATCGCGGTGAACTGTGCCGCTACATAAGCCATCATGCAGGAAAATATGATGACCACTGAAATCAAGCGTAGAACATGACTTTCATCTTTAAAATAATTTTCAATATAGTCAGGAAGAGTTACCGCCTGAATTTCTTCGGAGCGCTTCCTAAGTTTCTCTGCGATGAAAAACCAGTTGATCAGATAACCCATTAGACAGCCAGGTAAAAACCAAATAGCAGAGAGTCCGTCCTTATAAGCCAACCCCACTGTTCCTAAAACAGCCCAGGCACTCTCAGAGCTGGCAGTCGAAGAAATTGCGGTAACCCACGCCTTTAATGAGCGATCAGCAAGAAAAAAATCTAGCGGAGATCGTGTCTGGCGTGAAGCAATCCACCCGATTCCCAACATGATCAGAACATAGATGATAAAAACTATCGCAATAGTTTCTGAAAGTTCTGTCATAGCGTTGTTAGCCACAGGGGTAATAAGTCTAAACTCATCAAGCTTTCAAATATCTTCATCATACAATCAACTGTTATCTCGGCCTCAGAAACTGCTTCCTCATTCTAACCGGGCATGGCCCGGCGCTAGAGGGTGGAATATGTTAGAATCCCAGCTTTTAAACTTTTAGCAAACTTCAGGCAATTAAAAAACATATGAATCCTTACGAACCAAACCGAATTGAAGCCAAATGGCAGGCTCATTGGGAAGAAAATAAAACCTATAAGGTAGAACGCGATTCTTCCAAAAAAAAATTCTACCTTTTAGAAATGTTTCCCTACCCTTCTGGGCGCATCCACATGGGACACGTAAGAAACTATACCATCGGGGATACGCTGGCGCGATTCAAACGTATGAAAGGATTCAATGTCATCCATCCTCTCGGCTGGGATGCATTTGGAATGCCTGCCGAAAATGCCGCGATTAAAAATAACACGCACCCGGCTGAATGGACTTTTGAGAATATTCGCACGATGCGCGAACAAATCAAAGCTCTCGGTTTGAGCTATGACTGGGATCGCGAAATTGCCACATGCCATCCGGGTTATTACAAATGGAACCAATGGCTTTTTCTGAAATTTCTGGAAAAAGGAATCGCATATAGAAAAAACTCAACCATTAATTGGTGCGAGGCTTGCCAAACAGTATTGGCAAACGAACAGGTGGTCGATGGCTGCTGTTGGCGTTGTGATAATGAAGTTTTGCAAAAACAGCAGGAGGGGTGGTTTTTTAAAATCACTGACTATGCAGACCGCCTACTGGAAGGATGCAAAAGTCTTGCTGGGAAATGGCCAGAGCAAGTGCTCACCATGCAAAACAATTGGATTGGAAAAAGCTACGGAGCAGAAGTTGATTTTAAAATAAACAACAACGATCAAGTCATTAAAGTCTTCACTACACGACCCGACACTCTTTACGGAGCAATG
>JABJCF010000147.1 GCA_018665625.1 Nitrospina sp.
AACGGCGCATTCTTACACGAAATTGCTTAAAGTTCAATATTTTTCAAAAACTGCGAGAGTAGCTATAAAAGTAAAAATATCCTTATATTTGTAGATTTAATTACCTTTTGTTGAAAGTTTGATTATGAGTTCCATTTTTGATTCCCAAGCATTTAATGCCAATCTATTTTTCCCGCGAGCTGATACTTATCCGACTCCCAGTGGGGTAGACGATTATTATATAGATGTAAATGATGGCGTCAGGATTCATGCTCGTCGTCATCCAAATCCGTCGGCAAAGCTCAGCCTTTTGTTTTTTCACGGAAATGGTGAAATCGTCTCTGATTATGACGGGCTAGCGGAGCTTTTTTCCAGTTTAGGGGTTGAGCTAACCATCGCTGATTTTAGAGGTTACGGGAAAAGTACAGGAACCCCAACACTAAGAGACTCATTAGCCGACTCTCATCATATCTTTGATTATTTAAAGGACAAAAAGATTTTAAAAAATAAAGTGGGCGTAATGGGCAGATCTTTAGGAAGTGCTCCCACCATCGAGCTTTGTAGTAAGCGTTCCGATATCCAGGCTTGTGTTCTGGAAAGTGGTTATGCCGACCCTGTTCCATTAGTTGAGAGACGAGGATTAAAAATAGATAAAACGACCCCAGAAGAAAATGCCCTGTTTAATAATAGTCAGAAAATTAACGCGGTCAAATGTCCTACTTTGATCATGCACGGTGAAGATGATTTCCTGATCTCTCCAAAAGAAGCTAAACTTAATTACGACAATGCGGGTTCCAAGGTAAAAAGACTGGAAATTCTTGAGGGAGTAGGTCATAACGATATGATGATGGCTCCCAACCAATCTTATTTTACAGTTCTAAGAGAATTTTTTGATTCCTTATAATTATCTTATAGAAATAATAAATGTTTTTCGAGTAACTGGAGACACTAGTGAGAAAGTTTTACAATATTGAAGGAATGATCCGAAATGGATTCAAGTTAAGTCGTGATTATGAAACCCTTGACTTCAGTTTTGCCAATTTTTCGGATGCTGCTGCGGAATCTTTTGCCAAAGCGCGCTCGATCAAGCAGCTTAGGCGTTTAACCATAAGCGGAAAAAAGTTAACGGCTGTGGCCGCAAAAGCATTTGGGGCTTCCGAGACATTAGGCAACCTGGAGTTCTTAAAGTTATACAAAAATAAAATAGGGGATGAAGGGCTAAAATATTTTGCAGAATCAGATAAACTTCCCCGACTAAAATCGCTAAGGCTTTCCTGGAATGGCATTGGCCCTAAAGGTGCCAAGTATATTGCCGATTCACTGCATATGAAAAGCCTGACAACACTGGTGCTGTCTGAAAACCAGCTTGGCGATGAAGGAATTAAATATCTCGCAGAAGCTAAATCCTTAACCAGTCTTGAAAGCCTAGACCTCAGAAAAAACCAAATCACAGACGAAGGTGCACAAGTACTATCAAAAAGTAAAAACTTCCCCAAACTTCAAGCAATCGATCTGACGGGTAATGACTTAACGGAAAAAGGGTTTAACGCTCTTGCCGAGTTAAAAATATTCAATTTGATTCGTGCGAAACTTAGCGAAGAGGGTGACAAGCTTGACCTCAGTAATCTCAGATTGGGGGATGTAGAATGTAGGTCAATTGCTAATTGCGAAGACTTGAAGGATTTAACCCACCTTTATCTGGAATTGAACAATATTACAGATAAAGGAATGGAACTTCTTGCTAATTCAGAAAATTTGAAGAATGTGACGCTGTTATCTTTGGATCGCAACAATATAGGCGATGCGGGCTTTATTCACATTGTGAATTCAGAAACTCTTAACAATTTACAAGTATTGATGGTCGAAAATAACGGTATCACTGATGAAGGCATCGAGGCGATCTGTGAATCGGAAAATCTGTCTAATCTATTACGGCTTTATATCGAGGAAAATAATTACACGGAAGAAGGTTTTGAACTGCTAGGCGAAGCGGAACATTTGATGAAGTTAGAGTATCCTGAGTTCGACCGTGAAGAAGAGATAGAAGAAGAAGAAGAGGAAGAAGAAGAGTTTGATGATGTCGAAGACATCGAAGAAATCGAAGAGGAAGAAGACCTCGGTGAAACCGAATACGAATCTCAATAAGCACTAGGCGTACGGCCAGTAATTGCTCCCCCCCTCGGGAGCAACTGAGCCTTACTAATATTGGTAACCAACATTTTTCTTTCTAATAGATTCCAAGCTAGTAGCCAACGGCGGTTCGCCTCTACCAGGAGGTGCGCCAGAGTTCCTGGGAGCTTTTCATTTTGAAGATTTCGTTGATTTTGGTTACGAAATGTTCATCGCTGTAAGTTTTGGTGTACTCATCTCCCTTGGTCTTATAGGGATTCCACGATAGAACCATGCGTTCGATGAACATTTCATCGAGTGAAACATGCGTGATCTTTTTTATAATATTGGTGTCCAGATCGGTGAGAATGGCCACCATATTATAATCTTCCTTGTTATATAGGGCTTCACAAAATCCCGGGGATTCAATTTCCTGTTGAATTGGGTTGCATGGGGTTTCCAATAGCCAGTCTTCACTACCAATCGCGAAAATGGGAATGGAAGGAAATTCGGATTCTATAATCAACTTTGCCTGCCATTTACCACACCAGGCCTTGATTTGAGCCTCAGACGGGCTGGGTAGGGCTGCGAGCAACAGCATATCGCCATTGGGCGAAAAAGAAAGGCCACCACCATGCCCAGCGATAGGCAAAGGGCAGGGTTGTCCTTCTACGAAACTAACTGATTGATCCATTTCATTCATATTGAATTCACACCGAATATTTGATTATTTTTAGGAAACCAGGCTGAATTGTCTACTGCCATCTGCTTTCCTTTGATGCTAAGGGAATAAATCCGGTTCATAAAATCTCATATTTTAACAGGTTGAGTTTATGGGCACCTTCGGTTACTCTTAATCGTTTATACAACCATTTTAGAAAAATGAAAACAACTCTTATATCTCATGCCAGCTTGCTCGTTCAATCTGGCAATACAACATTGCTGACCGATCCCGTTTTTTTCGACTATTTGTGGGAAGAGTGCAATGTGGCTTGTCCCAGTATCGACTTGGATTTAAATAAGCTTCCCCCTATCGATGTATTAAATATTTCCCATCGGCATCAGGACCATTTTGATATCCGAACCTTGGCTTATATTGCCAGTAGTGATTCAATTTTAGCTCCCGATGCTTTGGTTCTTGCTCCAAAAGACGAAATTTTACTTGAAGTGTTAAAAGAATTGCAGTTTGAAAATGTGACTGTGGTCGAAGATTTCAAGGCGATAGACTTTAAAGATTTTACTTTAACCCCTACACCTTCATTAAATCAGCAAGACTATTTCCCTGAACACGGATTACTGGTAAACGATGGGTCGGTAACTGTATGGAATCAGGTCGACACCATTGTTTCCCCTGACATCATTAAATACATACACCGGTTGTATGGACAACCCGATATGGCGCATATGCGCTACCTCCCTTTGCTGGAGGGTAACTTCTCTTTTCATAATGCGATTGAATTGCCTATGGAAGAGTACAGTTCTTTTCTGAAAGTGGCTGCGGCTTGTCGCCCAAAATTTGCGGTGCCAGGTTCTGCAGGATTTCGTTATCGTGATGAGTTTGGTTTTTTGAATCAGTATTCATTTCCGACAACGCAAGAACAGTTTTTGCGCGACTTAAAAGATTTTTGCCCGGAAATCAATAGCAGTGTTTTTTATCCGGGAGATGTGGCTACCATTACCAAAGAGGGTGTTCAAATTGCCCGTGGTGATTCTGATTTTGTGAAAATTAAAGAAGACGATGGTCACAAAGTAGAATTCAAGCCTGTCCTTGAAGTGCCCCCGATACGCACTCAAACAAAGGATCTAAATGAACATGATGAACAATGGAAAGAGGTTGTTGATTTTATAGAAAATAAATTTGTAGAAAAGGTTGTAGAAAAAAAAGCCGTGCAATCCTGGGTAGAGTGGAATGTTGTTTATCAATTAGAAGTGTTTGGGATTGACGGTTCTGAAATATGGTGTTTGGATTTTGCCGGTGAAGACGCCAACATAATTAAAGGGCGTGTGGGAAAAATAAATCTTTATGAAGGCATTGGGTGCTCAGAGTTATATCGACTCATTCATAATGATACCAGTTGGGATTATGTCGGCATCAACGGACAGTATCGGACCTTTAAGGACATTTACCGGATTCGATTAGGAGAATTTGAAACCTGGAAAGGGAAGGGGAAAGAAAAATTTCCACAACCTTTGACTGAAATTTTTCCGGCCGGTCCTGAAATGGATCGAGTCAAATTTATGCGTGATGTCAAACGCTGGAAGTCGAGTGCCAAGGCTACTCCTTAGAGGGAATGTTCATTTACAGAATAGGTTTTGACCTTTTGGCCTCACACCCAGTAGAGGCAACATTCTGAATAACTTTCCATTGACAGTTTTAGGGCGAGTGGGTAAACTTGCTAACCCTTCTAAAATACAAGAAGTTACAAAAAGCTTGGCGGTGTAGCTCAGGTGGTTAGAGCATACGGCTCATATCCGTAGTGTCGGGGGTTCAACTCCCTCCACCGCTACCAGCTTTTTCTTCTTTTCCCCTTTAAATTCCTTTTATTTGTTATTGTTTTTAAAATTTACAATAGACAAATTTGGACATTTTCGATAAAATATTGATAATAATTCTCATTAACTAAAAATTTCGATATTTTGTTATATGAATCTTCCTCCTAAAGTGGAAACGGATGAGACCATTTGCCAATGTTTTCAAGTAAATGAGAGCACTATCCGCGCTGCTATAGCAAAAGGTAATTTAACAGATATTGATCAGGTTACGGAAAGTTGTGAAGCCGGCGGAGGGTGTCATTCCTGCCATATTTTATTGCAACTTTTTATCGATGAGCATCAGGAAAAAATCACATCTATGGAGAATCTGGTTCACGACCATGCAAAAAAAGTTAAAAAGCGTGGAATATTGAGTCGTTTTTTCGAAAAAATTAAGTCGCCTGCCTCCTGACATCTTTAGAAATATTAACACTTTAGTTTTTCTGTTATTTCTCCTTTTAGAATATAATGATTCTGTTAGTTTGTTTTCTAATAACAAATTTTTAACTATAAATTCCCCAATATTATGAACCCCAATAATTGTGTTTTATACAGTGGTGGTGCCCAAGGTTCTGAAACCGAATTCGGCAAGATAGCGGAAAAATTTGGTGTGCAGGAAGTAAATTATACTTTCGATGGACATAAAATTTTCAGGTCTCGCGGTGTTCGTGTCCTCACTTCCGAGGAACTTTTAAAAGGGGATGTCAGCTTGGCTTACTTGGCAAAGCTTATGCATAGGAAATATAATACGGGCCCCATGTTTAAAAAAGTCCTTCAAAGTATTTGGCATCAGATCAATAGCGCAGAGGAAGTTTTTGTTGTAGGCACGATCCTCGATGACAATACAGTTAAGGGCGGAACGGGTTGGGGCGCGGAATTTTCTAAATTGTGCAATAAATCTTTGCATGTGTATGACCAAGAACAACATGCATGGTTTAAATGGTCCAAAGAAAATTGGAGCCATGAAGATCAACCAAAAATAAAACATAAAAGTTTTGCGGGGACCGGTACTAGATTCTTGAATCCGAAAGGCAAAAAAGCAATTAAGGATTTGTTTGAGCATTCTTTCAAGAAATAGGCTCTGTGAAAACTCTTCGAGTCGCTTATTTCGATTGTTATTCCGGTATTAGCGGTGACATGATTTTAGGGGCTCTGGTAGACCTCGGAGTCGATATAAGAGGGATTCGAAAAGTTTTAAAAAAAATTG
>JABJCF010000148.1 GCA_018665625.1 Nitrospina sp.
ATTTTATGTGGCAGTGGTTAAGTGATATTAAGCGAAAAAAAATACTAGCCACTCCTTTTCCAAGCGCGTGGGAGAGGCAGATTCAAAACAACATCCCATATTACCTACATCTCAACCACGAAGAAAAAAAGCGGTTACAGAATCTCATCCAAATCTTTATTGCCGAAAAGTCATGGCTGGGGTGCAATGGCTTGGAATTGACGGATGAAATTCGCGTCATGGTCGCCGTTCATGCCTGCTTGCTGATACTCGCGTTGCCAAACGATTATTATCGTAATGTGGAATCTATTTATATTTACCCCACAACTATATTTTCTCCCGAGAGTTCACCAGGTTTTTTTGAAGTTCACACTGCCCCGGTGCAGGGTGCGATGCCAATTCTAGGCGAAGCCCATCATCGCGGCCCGGTGATACTAGTTTGGGATGTGGTAAAAAAAGAATCCCGGCATCCGGAGCGCGGCCATAATGTTGTGTATCACGAATTCGCTCATAAACTGGACATGCTCGATGGCAGTGCAGATGGCACTCCATTATTAACCACGCCTGAAGAATATCAACGGTGGGTCGAAGTATGCTCCAAAGAGTATCTGGAGCTATGCAATAAGGTGGAGCAGGGTAAGCCTACTTTTTTTGATAGTTATGCGGCAACAGATGAAGCAGAATTTTTCGCGGTGGTAACGGAACATTTTTTTTGCAAACCCGAAAGCATAAAACACTATCACCCGAACCTTTATCAGGTTTTACAGAAATTTTATCGGCAAGATCCAGCACTGAAAGTATTGACTAACTAGCCTCCTTAGATCAGCCAGTTTTACCTTTCCAGTTGTCCCCTTTTACAATTAATGTGTTTGTCCGCTTTCGACCAATAGTGGACGTGCCCCCTTTACCAGGCCCAATAATGGGCTTGTCTTCTTATATTTGGCTCCCTTCTTAGGTCCCTGTATCTGCTCTTGACATTTTTTTTGGATACCCCCTTGACATTACAAAGTTCACCTATTATTTTATTTCGTATGAAACATATCGCATTCACATTTTTATTCTTCACGATGATCGCCGCTCCCGCTTATGCTATGAGTGAGGCTGAATACCAAAAGGAATGGTGCGCCAAACATAATGGGGAAATCGACTATAAAACTCAGGAGAGTTCCACAGTCGATTGTCTGACAGATAACTATTCCATTGAGTTTGATTTTGCCGAAAAATGGGTTCAAGCCATGAAGAAATCAAGGCACCAATCGCTGAGCACAGGAAAAGCCCCTGGCGTTGTACTCATTCTCCAAAACTCCGCAGACGAAAAGTACCTGTTCAAGCTACGAGAAGTTGTTGAAAAAAGACGTTTAGGAATAAAGATCTGGGCGGTGGGGAGAGATGTCGAATTGCCCTGCGATATTAAAGGCGACGTCGACAACGATGGAGATAAGATATATCACATAATAGGGCAACAGATGTATGACGCCACAGTGGTAAACCCCAGACAGGGTGAAACCTGGTTTTGTTCCTATGAAGAAGCAGAAGAAGCAGGCTGGAAACCCTTTCTAAAAGCAAAACCCATAAACATCCAAGAATTGGGTGGCTGGGTCAATCGCTACTAGTAAACCCCAGACAGTTCACCTATATATATCAACCACCCGCTAAAGTGGGAATTGGTTTACTCCTACGAAGAAGCCGAAGATCCTCCAAACTGCAGGCGTTAGCTCTTGTCTTCCTTTAAGATTATCATTGCTCTCGATTGATTAAAATACCCCCGTTTAAACAAGCTGAAGTTTCCCTCCTGAGCATATAACACTTGCTCATAATCTTTACTCAGTAAAAACCACGGTTAACCACACTTAGACTTGTCTTTTTCAATAAATTGGCGTCCCCAGCAGGAAGAGAGGATTCGACGCCATAAAAATATCGACCTTTGATTTCATTGAGGCTCCTGATCTCAATGCTTCTCACTTTTTTGAATATCGTACCAAACCTATCAAATCCATCGTACCAATCTGAGGACATGCTAGTTGCTAGCTGATACAATGCCAAGCATATTTTGGCCCTTGGTTAACTGGTAGGTCAATGCCTTATATCTGTTGCACACAGAAACTCGCTAAAGAGCTGAGGATCAAGCCCTCCTCTCCCCAATCTGAAAACATTGGACTAGGAAACTTGTACGCTAACTTATTAAGTATAGATAGACGAAAATGTGTGCTGTTCACTCACGAGCAAACTCTATATTCTTTATTGGTGCCAAACCTGAAGAAACCAGAGTTCCTGCATTTAGATGATATTTTTGTGCAAGCTTTATTTAAGCAGCTACGAGTAGAGATGTTTACGCAAGGTCAGATTGAAAGTGTTCTGGAAGAGTATGATGGAAAAATCATGTATGCCAAAACAGAAAACAAATCAGTGTTGGGATCAATGAATGATTTAGCTTTCCACATTAAAGAGGTTCAGTTCCAAGAAGGCCTGGCTAATGCCGATATGATATTACTAGTTAGAAAGGTGAATGGAATTCCCTTTAAGGCTATAGGGTTTAAATATCCAGAGACATTATTTAGGTTGAGACTGAGCAACCTAGTCACTAAACAGCTCTAAATAATTCAACACAGAAACCTGAGAGGGTATACACGTAATACTAGAGGTGCAATTCCATATCATCCAGATTTTTGCGCAATTGTGCCAACTCGCGGCTTGGCCTGCAACTCTTCAGCTTGAGGACTTAATATCTGAACAACAGAAGACATCACTCACAAACTTTAATTAACTTGGAATAATTTATTATCAGGCGTTTCACCAAATAAAATAAGGGCCGTATGAATAAACCGACATGAAAATGGTTTCAGTTTTGATAGATGTAAATACAATATTTGATGCTTTTAAAAATAAAAAAGAAACCCATAACTCCAAATAAATCA
>JABJCF010000149.1 GCA_018665625.1 Nitrospina sp.
AAAAATGGGGTTATTTAGCCTTTTATTTGGCGGTGGATCATCTGTTAAGGAAATGTCGAAGCATCTTGCCAAAGTTGAACATGGAGCGCTTTTATCAAGTCAGCAAAAAAAGAAGTGTGTCCAACTCATTCAAGATGCTCAAGGCGGTATAATTGATCGATCAAAAGTAAAAATAACACTGGCGGAGTTATCAATTGAAGGCCTGCTCGGCCAGGGTTTGGATAACGAATTAATAGTAAACAACATACACTTAGTGCATGGATCTGTGATGAGAATACTTGCAGGTATTGATAAAGAGATTGACGAAGAGATTTCAAAACAAGAGCAACTTAGAGGTGAATTAATAGATTCAATGATAGAAATTGAAAGTTGTTTTACTTCCCATCCTCGGACAATGAGGGAATATGCGAACAATACCCTAGACGGTATAATTGACCGCTCGAAGTTGAAAGAAAAAATAGCAGAACATATTGTTCAAGAGTTATTAAATCGTGGCGTGGATAATTTAATTGTGAAAAGGAATTATTGTTGCGTGCTTGATTTTGCTAAAGTAATTGCTGTTGAGATTGACAAAGTGATTGATAGAGTGGAAGAGGCAAACAATTTTATAGAATCTTCAGAATTGGTGGCTGTGAAGAGACTTTGGGACTGGGCTGATGAACACAACATTTCAAAGGATAATATTCCGAGAGATAAAGATGGATTATTAAATTTAGAAAAACTTTCATTTATGGACATAGAGCGTCCTCTAGAAGAGGGTTTTTCTTTGTTGCCTAAAGAAATATCTATTTTAAGAAAATTAAAATTTCTCGAACTTGGAAGTGCGATTCATTGTGAGTATGTATTAAATCACTTGTCAGAACTCCCGGAAGCAATTGGTGAACTCTCCGAGCTTACTCATATCCACCTCCAACAGAGTAATAATTTATCTGAATTGCCCGCATGTATTGGCAATTTATCAAAGCTAATAGTATTAAAACTAGGCGGCAATAATCTTTCACGCCTGCCGAAGGAAATAGGCAACTTAGAGAAGTTAGAAGTTCTTACAATCTGGGGGAATCAATTAGTGGAAATAACTAAAGAAATAGGATTCCTGAAAAATTTAAAAGGGCTTGATATAAGTCGTAATAATTTAACTGAGTTACCAAATGAAATCACCAACTTAACTGAATTGAAAATTTTCTTGTATGATGATGACAAAGTGCAGTTAAGTGAAGAACAGAAAGAATGGGTAACAATGTTAAAGAATAATGGTTGTGAGCTAATCTAAGAGGGGGAGGTCAATTGACTGGGCAACAAATTACGACATTTTTAGACATTAAAGGGTGATATTAATCTTAATTCAGGTTAAGCGTAATTGACAGCATGATCATAAGTTTCCCCTGATAAGCTGGATGGCTAGCTTAAAACAATGTTTGAAAATATAGTCCTTAAAGTATTAGCTCAAAAGTCAGTCAAGATGAGTCTGGAATATGGCCTTTTTAGGAACAGTTAAATTTAATGGATTCTGAAATGAATGAAGAAGTGAAATACTGTGATCAATGTGGCGTAAAGATAAGCCCAGATGCAAAGTTTTGCTCAAGTTGTGGGCATGACTTAATAAATAGCTCTACCAAAACCACATTGGACAAAACTATAAAAGTAGAAGTAACCAATGCGACAGTAGAGAAAGTGTTTAAGACGGTAGGCAAGGGGTTTAAGAAGGTAGGCAAGGGGTTTGAGGCAGTAGAAAAGGGGGTTAAAGCCACAGGCGCAATATTAGATGAGGGGGTTAAAGCCACAGATGAGGGGATTAAAGCGACAAATAGAAGACTACTGTTCTATTTGATATCACTTGGAAAAATAATAGAGGGGATTATTATTATTTCTATAATAGGAGCGATATTGTATGGCGTAGGTTATGTTGGTTTTCAACTACTAGAATAAAATCTAGAAAATGATAGAAACAGGGCACTTCAAGACTTGAGGTTTAGAATTACTTATTCTGCTTAATTAAGATAATAAGGAATTAGTAAAAATACCCCCCCGTAAAAATCCCAAAAACCTAAAAAACCGGGAAACCCAATGATTATGCGGTTTTTTCGGTTTATCCGGTTTTCTGTGTTTTCCAGGGGGGTGCTGTTTGGATTCGCTATTAACTAATAAGACAGCTAACTAATAAAATTAGATCAATAGTATTAAGGTATTCCGCCCCTGCGCCTACCGCTAACGCTTCGGCTAGGGACGGAATATCGGTGGTTTAGATAATTGAATAGACCTTTGAGTTGTTGAGGCCTCTGGTCATCGTCCAAAGTTTTCCTTCAAGATCGTCTAGGACACTATAGATAGTTTTCATATAGTCTCCTGTGTTCTTATGCACCTCTTTGGCAAGGGCTGTTCTATGGTCTATGCCGTTAAAAATAGTCTCGTGGATAGTCTTAACGATGGTTTCCTGGTCTATGGCCAACTGGTCTTGTTTTCGATCTTTGGATAATCTAGTTGCCTCCTCATCTGTTAGCATACGAACTGATTTGAATAGATCAGTATAATTTAGATCTTTACCTATTTGAAAAGTCACCTCGACTTCAACATGAGTTCGCTTTTTGATGTTTACCATTTTAATGATGTCATCAAATTTCTGCAAATAGCAAACACAGTGTGCGTTGTTTCGTATTAGCCCAACGCCTTCAAGTATTGGGGCACCGGTCTTCTTATCAACGTACTTGTTCGCATGAGCCAAGGTAATAACCGTTCCACCTAGCTCACAGAACCTTTTACATATTGCAGACAAATGCATTATATCCTGACGGCTATTGGTATCACAGATCTGAATAAGAGTGTCAATGATAACAATTTTACCTTTAGCTTGCCTCTCATTGATGAGATTAATCATAATGTCAAAGGGATCCTTGTCAAATACGATTACATTGAGCGGCTCCAGTATTTTAAGTTTTTCTAAATAACCGTTCCTAGCGTCATCTAGGTTGAAGTAAAACACATCGTCACCGTTAATGATGCCATTGCTGATTTGCTGAGCTATTGTTGTTAGAATGATCAGTGTTTTCCCGTCACCTGGTTTAGCGAATACGACAGTCCATTCACCTTTAGCTATTGTCTCAGAGCTTGTTACATAGGCTGCATTTACAACGTTTTTTTCGATTGCAGCAATGTTCTTCGTATCGCTGATCGCTGAATAATCAAGTTTTGGATTTAAGTGGTAGTTATAGTTCTCTGATTCCAAAAATACATCTTTGCCTATTACGTGGATGATGCTTTCTGGCGGTTTGCTTGTGTCGAGTGTGTTGCCATCGAGCCGTACATAGACCCTACAGCCTTGGGCTTGAGCAGCATATTCCAGGATGTTGTTTAGTGTTATCTCCTTGAGTTCTTTGTTTAAAATGGTTATGCTATTTGAATAAATGGTTTGCTTGCCGTTATTGAGAGCCTTGTCATTTACTTTGTAAGTGGCAGGGTTTTTCATTATACGACCCTCCCCATTCTTTCATCTAACCAGGTATCGATCTCAGACTTCTGCCATGCACGAATACCTAGCGAGATAATGTGTCCCGGTGGGAACTCGCCTTCCGCAATTTTCTGATAGATGTATGCACGAGAGAGTGAGGTGTAGCTGATCAGCTGTTTCATTCGAAGCATCCGGGGTTGATTTTCTGTTTTCATCGTACGTTCTCCTATGTTGTTTAGGTTTGTACGATGAATTGTGATGCAAGGCGGGATAACTGTATAATTGGAGAAAGTTTATGATTTTTGGGCCAACTTTATCCCATTAATAACTGTGTTATCGTTTATATGTTTATCATTCGAAATGCTTACCAATGGGCGAGCTGCTTGTACGAGATCGAAAAAAACACCTTTGTTGTCCGCATTGTGCTCGCTATAGGTTGTGGTAGGAAATTTTCCAGTGCATGTTTCGTACATCTCAGTCAACTGTTCTATAAGCAAAAACAGTTCAGCATACTGCCCTCTGTTTTTGCCCTTCAAATTCTCACGAACTTTTATCGTTGCTGCTTCAAGGCTCTTTGATTGTTGTATGAAATCATTATCAAGTCCTTCACCTGTAAGAAATTGAGGCAGGACAAACCCTGCATGAGCTAACCTTCTTGAATGGTTTTCATGCATATTACCCAGGACGACATTAAGGTTACTCACTGCCTTTTGCAGTTGATCAAAGTATTTCCTTTGATCTTTTAGTTCGCCGGATTCATCCGGCATAACACAGGGTCTAATAATCTCGTAATAGAATAGAGCATGGTCTAGCTGCCTGAGGAACTCCTCTTTACTCTTGAAGAGCACCTTACCCTTTCCATTCACCCTGACCTTCTCGAAGATCTCCTCTGCGTAGGTAACATTTTCTTCAACACCTAAGCACTTAGAATCGAATGAGCCATTCGATTGATCTGCTTTAAATAAGCCAGATGGAATATTTAAGTCTGACATTTTCCCATATAGTGGTGCGTTGGGATTTGTAGGGTGCTTTTTCGAAGGTGCCATCAAGATGCCTCCCTAGCTATAAAAATAACGTTACTACGTTTATCTGAAACAAATTGCCCAAGGACTCGATAAGAGATCTGCACTTATCAAACAGGTCTCCTCGGTTATAAGCCTTCTCCGTCTAAGCCCCTCGACGGAGTGGTATCACGTCAACGCCAGCTCTGAGTTTATCGAGATAGTCCGCCCATTGTTGCATCATCTTTTTACGTTCGGGTAGATGGGCTGTCCGGTTATACGCACGTCCATTAGGATCACGAACGGCATGGGCCAATTGATGCTCGATAAAATCGGGCCGGACTCCTAAAACTTCATCTAGAATCGTTCTTGCCATTGCGCGAAATCCATGGCCGCTCATTTCCTCTTTGCCAATTCCCATTCTTCGCATTGCTGCTAGGATAGCGTTGTCGCTCATTGGTCGTTCTCTACTACGCGCTCCCGGAAATACATAGCGTCCGTTTCCAGTCAGGGGTTGTAACTCGTTCAAAATTTCCACCGCTTGTCGGGACAGAGGCACAATGTGTTGGGTATCGGTTTTAGTAACTATGTAACGCCATTCTGCTTTGTTCAAATTAATATCTGCCCATTCGGCTTTGCGCAATTCTCCCGGTCTCACAAAGACTAAAGGGGCAAGACGCAGAGCACAACTTACAGTGAGCGAACCTTCATACCCATCCATCGCCCTTAACATTTCGGCGACCTGTTTTGGATCGGTAATAGCTGCAAAATGTTTTTCTTTAACCGCAGGTAACGCTCCGCGAAGGTCGCCAGAAGGATCACGTTCGGCGCGTCCGGTAGCTACTGCATAACGCAAGACCTGTCCGCAATTTCCTAAAGCACGGTGCGCGGTTTCCAGTGCCCCTCGTTTTTCAATTCGCTGTATTGCAGAGAGCAGTTCAGGCGCAGTTACCTTTGCAATCGGTTTATTACCAACCCATGGAAATATGTCACGTTCAAAGCGGCGGATAATTCGGTCGCCGTGGTCGGCGGTCCAGTTTGTAGAGTATTTAGCAAACCATTCCCTTGCAATCACTTCAAAACAGTTTTCTTCACTGTTTGCTAACTTTTGAGCTTTCCGATTTTCACTCGGGTCAATACCATCTGCTAATAACTTTCGGGCATTGTCCCGGCGTTCTCTTGCCATCTTCAGAGTCACGTCAGGGTAGACACCTAGGGACAGGCGTTTTTCCTTTCCATCAAATCGGTATTTCAAGCGCCACCATTTCCCGCCACTTGGAGAGACCTCCAGGTACAGCCCGCGCTCATCATATAACTTGCAGGTTTTCTTGCCGGGCTTGGCATTTCGTATGGCGGTGTTGGTTAGCGGCATGGGGGCAACTCCATTTAGAGATAGATCAGTTGCCCCCAATTATGCCCCCAGTTGCCCCCGGATGTCAATAAACTCTATGTGGCAACTCTGGACAGGAAAAAGCAAAAAACCCAGCAAAATTGCTGGGTTATGGACTCTATTGGATTTCATTGGATACTAAGTTGGTGGAGGCGGGGGGAATCGAACCCCCGTCCGAAAGGTTTCAATCAAAGGCATCTACATGCTTATCCTTTGTTTTAGATCTCACTCAGCCAAACTCCCAAGGCAGGATTAAGTCTGAGCCAGTTCCTAAAAAAATCTCGTTCAGCTTGCCCGGAACATGCGCGCCAAACCAGTTCACTGAGTGACGTTCGACCCGCTTCCCGTGAACATGGACGCGGCGAACGGTAACCG
>JABJCF010000150.1 GCA_018665625.1 Nitrospina sp.
GATCATCATATTCAAAAGGGTTTCCATACCCTAGCGCCCACGCATCAATGCCTTCCTCATCGCCATCAACTACCCACTCATCATCAATTGAAACTCCACAAGACAATTCAATCCCTATATAAAAACAACCTAAAGCAAAATCACTAGCTTCTTCAAATTCGCTCTCAGCTGAATCATCTGAAATACCACGCGCATTCAAACCTTCTGAAAGAAGAGTAACTGCACTACGCCACGAATCAGCAAAATCAAGGGTTTTCTTATAAATATTTTCATAATGCGGCACTTCAAGATGCCCCCCTTCCTGTAACGCTTTAAAGATCATTGAATATTTCCATGCGTCACTTAATTTCATTTCCTGAGAAATATCGTTAGCAATGCTTATTAAATTTTTACCGTCTTTATCACTAAGGTTATCCTCAATCACATCAAGATTATTTTTTAATTCAGTATTTAGGTCAAAAATACTTGGTTTACTTTCAAAAACATCTACGGATATAGATGCAAGCTCAAATATTTTTTTAACAAAGTTTGTTAGAGACTCATCCGCATTACTAGTTCCCTCTATTTCAGTGGAAATTTTAGAGATTTTAGCGGAATCTTTATCTTGAGTGTTACTTTCCCCAGTGGATGTATTGGAAGAGTCTTGATCACCTTCCTTAGCCTTCCGCAGCATTCTTTTCTGATCCCTTTTAAGCGCATCAGCAAGGGTAATTTCATTATGACAAAGGTATTCATCATCGCTTCCCGCAATCTGTGTTTTGATACCAAACATCTCCTCAATTTTTTTCTCTAGTGTTCCAACCTTCATACTTTTTCTTATGCTGAGTTCGCCGGATCCTCTTTTCTTTCTGATTTCCCCAATAGTTTTATTCTCATCAGAAAAAGAGCGGCCATCATAGACACGAAGAGTTAATCCAAATTCTCCTTGAAATCTTTTTTTTAAAGTCCCCACCTTCATTTGTCCAGTTATTGAAAACGCCATTTAGCTTCTCCTTTAAGAATGAAACTGAGTTGAATAGAATACCACTCAGAAAGCAATTCACTGATAACCATAAATAATTTTGGAAAATAGTGATTTTACGACATAGCTAAATAACATTCAACCACCGCTTATGCCTATTTCTGTTATATATAATTAAGCCTTAGCTATTCTAGAGCCTTGTCCAGCTCTTTAAAAAGTAACTCTTCTCGGGCATATCTAATCTGGCCATAGTCAAAACTTATGCTCTCAATTCCAGATAACCTCTGGGTATATTCTTCCTTGGTAAGTAGTCCCGAATTTAAGTCCTGACATAATTTTTCATATCTGACTATTAGATTCTGGATATTGGGATGCCAGTTAATATATCTCCCCTTTGACCAGGTAATTTCAGGGCCGACACCAAATAGATAAGTTCCGAATTTTAAGCCAACCCCGTTTCCCTCATATTCAACCTTGTGAACCGAGCAGTCTTGCTGATGAATACTCAGGTAGCTAGATTTTGACTCCTCTAAAAACAATTTCATCTCCTCAGAAAATGATAAGGAAGGAGCAAATAAAAATACTACGACCAAAATATTTTTTAACATGACAGTGATCTCCCTAATTCCTAAGGAACAATAGATCTATTGATTAATAAAATACAGATTTCCACCATTTAGAATTAGAGGTAAGAGGTTCTTTCCCCTGCCACTTTTTCTCAAAATCTGTTTTTTCTGGTGGTTCAATAAATGACATTTCCTCAATACTTTGAGGCTCCAAAGTGTCCTCATTATTTTTAACGATCTCTGGCAGCTTTATTCTTTCAGTTTTTTGAGTCTGATCTAATACGCGTTTATCTCGTTCTAAGAGTTTCTTTTCTTCTAAGGAGACCATTTCCTCAAAAGGGTTGATATGTTTTTGGATAATAATTGGCCTCACCCTTGACGGTCTTTTCCTTAAAAAGGCTGTCTCTTCATTTTTAAACAAACCTTCTGTAGAAGGGTTGCGAGAACTTGGGCGAACCATATGATTTTCTATTTGGCCTAGAAACTCAGTTTGTTTTTCAACAAATTCTTTCTCCTCTTTCAACTGATCCTTTTCCCGAGTAAGAAGCTCCTTTTCTTTTTCCATAGTCAGACGTTGCTCTTCAAAGAGTTTCTCCTTTGAGGATGTCATTTCCTCGAAATGTTCCTTACGCTTATTCAACAACTCCTCTTCAAGCTCCCTATGAAGTTTGTCAGCACTTTCCTTGATAGCTTCACGAATATCTTTTGATAGCTCCTTATATTGGTCTACATTCCGCTTAAACCATTCAAGATCAAGCTTGGCAAGTGAGAATAGTTCATTTCTATACGGATGCTCCCAGTGGTCAACTATGACTATTCCTGAGACTGTAGACGCCGTGAGTGTTTTTATAGCCGTTTCTGAGTGCTGTTCTTCACTCGTCGCAGTAAAGTCACCCGCAGTAGTGTGGCTCAAATAGTCCTTATTCAAAGACCGAGTGTCAAATGCAATCATTTTAGCTAAGTCATTTCTAGCCCTATCGTCGGAAACAATCCTTCCAAGAGAATAGTTTTTGATACCTGTGGCAGAACCAACTCCATAAAATGATCTATCCTCTTCATCACCTGTAAATGCCCCTCCACCCTTGAGAACCCAGGCAGGTGCTTTAATTTCTGGTGAATTAATAGGAGTCTGTGATTGAAGATCAGGAAGCCTAGCTGGTGGAGGCTCAAGTTTTGCTACATCAGGAATAGTCGTACACGCTCCCAATACCATGGTCAAAACACTAATCAAGATATGTTTTTTCATAACAATTCACCTCTGTCTATTGTTTCAATACATAAACTATAAACAATAGACCGGAAGAAAATCTGCCGTTATATATTTTATTGAATATTTAAAATAGGAGCTAAAAGCGGGAGAAGGGAAATCTACTTCACATTGATAGGAGCTATTATCCAACGCCGCGCACACAGGCGGACCACGTAATCTCTAAGAGCAATTTTACTGTGCCTTGCCATGCAATAGGCTAGCCATTGCTGCCCAATCTGCCGATACGCGGTCAATACCTCCACGGTTTCGGTTGGCCTTCCCTAATCCACCCGGATGGGATTGTGCCCAGATAAACGTATCTTTATATTTAAAGTGGTTGGGAATTGCTTCAACCAGATTCTTTGGGGTTGGCTTTTCTAGACTCTTTGAAATTGTATTGAAAACTCTTAACCCAAGGCAGATGACAATCTTTGGTGACACTACCTCTATTTGAGGGATGGCAAAGTTTATTGCGGCCTCCATTAAATCTCTGGAGGGAATGTATGAAGACATATTACCGAGTTTGACAAACGGAAACAGATTTGTGGCATAGGTGTCCGACAATGGAATGCCAAAATGCGTATCCAAGAGAGCGATAAGGTTCTTGTTTGTTGGTAATTCTGGGCTATACCCTAGACTTACAATATTTGGGTCTTTAGGTCTGCTTAGAGATTCATCAGAGGCCCAATCCTGTAGAATAAGCATAACATCGGCATTTTCATTGTGGGCGGACTTGCTGTAAGGTGATACGTAGTTACATTCATATGCCCCTTCATGATATTCAGCTATGCCTTTGTACCCGTGTGGTACATTCTTTTTCCGTTTTTTTGCTAATTTTGCTAGTTGTTTTCCCTTAGTCATGAGGTTCTCCATTATTCTTGCTGACACGAAGTGTCACGGCTATTTCCCTTTTAATATTTCATTTTTGTTAGTCAATTCAGCTTCTCATTCCCAAATAGTTAATAACCGTTAAAACTTTAATCCATACCTAAATCGGATTTTGCTTCTTGAATCTGCTCAACAGATTCTGCGTCACTTAATTTCTCCAATGCTTGATCAAAAATTTTCCTAGCCCACACCAAGTCTTCTAAGTAGTGCTCACTAGCTACGAACATTCCAAGCATCAAATAATCATCTGAGCCTTCAGCTTTAATTAAGGCACTCTGAAAAATTTTTCTAGCCCACTCCTTATCATTAAGATAGTCTTCATTTGCAACAGTAACACCAAGAGAGTAATGGTCATCAAAATCCTCCGCCTTATCAAGAGCCTTCTGAAAAACTTCTTTAGCCCATTCCTTATCATCTAAAGAGTCCTGCCTAGCTATGTCCTCTCCAAGTTTGCAATGATCATCTGCGTCTTCAGCTTTAATTAAGGCACTCTGAAAAATTTCTCTAGCCCACTTCTTATCATTAAGACAGTCTTCATCTGCAACAGCAACACCAAGAGAGTGATGGTCATCAAAATCCTCCGCCTTATCAAGAGCCTTCTGGAAAATTTCTCTAGCCCACGCCTTGTCATTAAAACCATCTGAATTAGCAACAGCAACACCAAGATCGTAATGGTCAGAAAATTCCTCCGACGCATCAAAAGCCTTCGTATCAAGAGCCTTCTGAAAAATTTCTTTAGCCCATTCCTTGTCCCCTAGGTTTTCCAAAATTGATTCTCCTAGCACCCTGAACTCCACTGATTCATCCGCTCTATCTGAAGCCTGTTGATAATATTTTTTAGCTAATCCCTTATCATTAAGACCGTCTTCATCTGCCACAGAATCAACCACAGACAGCATATCTCTAAAATCTGTTGCGCAATCAATAGCTTTCTGATAAAGCTTTTTTGCCCACTCCTTATTCCCTGACTCCAACACATCCTCAGCTAGCTTATGAAAATCATATGAATCCTCTGCCTCCTTTTCCCTCTCTTTCAGCTCATCCTCACTACCGTCATCATCGCTACCCCCAGACTCCTCGACCACAAATCCTTCTAAATTATCACCGTATTTTTCTTTTGCGGAGGCAATTAAATCACTAATTGAAGCTTCAATAACCACATCCGATTGAGTTTTCCTTAAACTAGATATGGTTGTAATATCAAGAGCTGGCTCCAACTTATAAAGTTGCAAAGGCAACCCTAGATAACTCATAAACTGCTTTTTTACATCCCCTACCAGCATATCTGGTTTAATCCGGAATTCTCCACTATTTTGACCTGTGTCGACATCTAGACATAGGCTATTTAAGCGCCTTTCGTCGCTAGCCACTTCATTGCCATCCATAAGATCAACTTGGATATCAAGAGCTTGTTCAAAACTGGCTTTAAACCTTTTGACTGTCATCCCACCAGACAGTTTTAATTTATTAAGATCCCAAATATTACCCCCACTATTATTATGCAAATTGCCAAATATATCCTCATCATCAGCAATTAAGGTCTTGTAAATTTCCAAATCAAGACCAAATTCCTTCTTAAAATTTTTCTTTACGTTCTTGACAAGCATATTTCCCCGTACGTCAAAGCTGCCAACTTTTGCTCCTTTAAAATTTTTAGGCCGCAAAGAAGCAAGAGTTGCACCATTAGATGCAAGCTCTCCATCAAATAGCACATCGCAAAACACACCAAAGCTGTCTTTAAACTCTTTTTCAAAGCGGACTACAGTCATTTTTCCTGTTACCATTACCATATGATCATTCTCCTTCATTAGCAGTTAAGTTGGTTTCAGGCGTAGAAATACGCAAGCTCATCAGTCTCAATCTATTAAGTATTTTTTGGATAGAATGAATTTTAAGGCATACCCAAAAAATATTCAACTCCTATTCACTCCTCATGATATTCCCTAGGCATACCTCTCACTCTTTTAAAAAGAGCTGCAAACAGAAGGACGAAAGAAGAGAATTAATTTAAATCATAGGATGCGACCAATCCTTCTAGCTCAACCCTAATGGCATCCTTCAGCTCTTTAGGCTTGATTACTTTCGCATGGTTTCCAAAGCTCAACACCCAGGGGATGACTTGCTCCAAGGCTGAGACTGTCATGCTTAATTGGATGGTTCTATCTTTTAGTGTTTTGACCGAGGAAGTCTTATGCCACTTGCGCGAGGTGATAACATCATCCAATTTACTAGAAAAGTTTACTACCACATTATATTGTTTACCGTCATTCCGGATTAACCCAAATGCACCATCTACATAGTCCTGCGGAGAGTAATTAGATGGGTAATTAAAGGTATCGCCTGTCTTTTCAGTTTTGGTAACCCGTTCTAATGCAAATAAAGTAATTCGGTTTCCTTTTTCAGTTCTGCCGATTAAGTAAAGACCGTTTCTATATTGCAGAAGTGTATATATTTTCAATTCATGCTGAGCAGATGTGCGTTTATCAGCAGCCTTATAGTTCACTCTTAATACTTTCCGGTGAATCATAGAGTGAAGGCAGTCTTTTAGAACATTAGCCTTTTTGCTGTAATCTTTGGGCCACTCATTAATTGAATATATGTTCTTATCTAGATTGTAAAACAGGGTCTTATTTTTACCCTTATACAAGTTACCGAACAGCTTTTGCATTTTATCTTCAAGCTCTGTTCCTTTTAGAAACCTGAGCATTGATATTGCAAAATATAAGGCTATGACATGCCCACCCTCATCATCCTTTGCAATATTTAAGGGCCTTAAGTAAACACGTCTTGTATCTTCTCTCCCGTCAACTTCAACACGAGACTTACCGTATTCATCTAAGAACTCAGGAATTTCCTTAAGGTCGGCTATATAGGTTCGGCGGGTACGGTCATCAATTTCATAGGAATCACTAAGCTCATTAAAAGTAATTCCATTGGGGTTCTCCAATAATCGTAATAGAATTCTTGCCATTTTTATTCTAGGTGTATCAGCCATCAGACAATCCTTGCTAAATAACTCTATTAAGAACCCAAAATGCTATGATTATATTTACCAATAGCATCGGAAGTAAACCTGCCGTTTAGTATTTTAGTATATTATGTTGGAAGGTGTGGTACGAAAGGTCAATTCCACTTAAGGAGAAACTGCCTGATGATTTGAGTGGTGTGGCACTGGGCAGGATGGTTGAAGAGGCTGGACAACAGGGAGTGGCGATAGGAGTTGCCTTTATCTCCAGACCGCCACGGCACTTGCCAATACTCCCCAGCTAAGGGCTGAAAACTCTAGCCAAAATATGTATCCCCGTAGGATGCTACCCCCAATCCAACCAGCATAAGCCCTCTCTTGTTTTAAGTCCCGCAGTCTACATATAGTCTACACAAATAAAAAGGGCCATGAGACGAATCTCATAACCCCTTTAAATACTGGAGCCAGCGGGCGGAATTGAACCGCCGACCTACTGATTACGAATCAGTTGCTCTACCCCTGAGCTACGCTGGCATTTTTTTCGGTAGGGATTGAAAGAAGGTACTTTACCTGTATTCTGCCTTAAAAATCAACTGCAAAACATTCTGGATCGCCGCGTTCTCGCTGGTCACTCGCGATGACACAAAAAGGTTTCCCTCCCCTCAGGGAGAGGGGAAAAACAAGTTTCTTTAATTATTTTAAGGCCTTGCGGTGCTTCAAATTTTAAACAAATATTTTTTGTCTGGATTGCCACATCGCCTGCGGCTCTTCGCAATGACGACTGCAGGACCTTCCCCCATAATTACGCTTATGCAAAGGTCCCTGGAGAATAGTAAATCTACTTCCCCTGCTTGGCTTCGTGCGCTTGCTGGCTCCATCCGCCATCGGGACCGCAACGTATGCAGCGGATTTGCTTGAACATTTCTTCCCAATCGGCATCGGTGGCAACATAATCTAAAATACACCGCAAAGCTTTGGACTTATCGCCCAATCGGTATTTATCGGTGGCATACTCCAACATTTTCACAAGGTCTTCCTGAACATCAAATTCAACGCTAATTTTTTTCCCCGCCATATTTATTTTCCTTTCCATGGTGAGCGACTGTGAGTGCATAATAATAGAGTAAAAAATATTTATGCCCAACTCAAATTATCTGCAAACAAATATAGAGGCCTCTTATGCTTAAAGTAATTATTTTTGCCGTGGTATCCCTCGGAATAAATATAGGGAGCTTTGCACAAGCATCGGAGCCTCAACTGGGCACTGTCTCGTTCCCCACCTCGGGTTCGAAAGCGGCACAACAACATTTTATTCGTGGTGTTGCCGCATTGCACTCCTTCTGGTACACAGAGGCTTTGAGCGCGTTTGAACAATCCACTAAAAATGATCCTGATTTTGTAATGGGTTACTGGGGGCTTGCCATGGCCCACAACCACCCCCTATGGGAAGAACAAAATACTGAAGCGGCGAAGGCAGCGCTTGAAAAAATAAAGAACATCTCCAAATTAACCCAACGGGAACAGGATTATATTCACGCTGTGCAGCTTCTTTATGGGGATGGCGAAAAACATATGCGCGATAAAGCCTATTCCCGAGCTATGGAAAATGTTTATCGCAATTATCCCGATGACCTGGAAGCCGCATGCTTTTTTAGTTTATCTAAATTGGGTGTTGCCAGGAACACGAAAAACAAATTAAGGCTGCAAGTTGAAGCGGGTAGTATCGCTTTGGATATTTTTCAAAAGAATCCTGATCATCCTTGTGCTGCTCATTACGCCATCCATGCATTTGACAGTCCCGATCTGGCACGGCTTGCCCTGCCCTCAGCTAAGCGATACGCAAAAATTGCGCCGGAATCGCACCATGCGCAACATATGTCAGCGCATATTTTTGTGCAGCTTGGCATGTGGTCGGATGCGGTGAATTCCAATAAAAACGGATGGGAAACATCTGTCGCCTGGGTTGAAAGAAAAAACCTTGCCCGCAGTAAACGCGATTATCATAGCTTGCAATGGCTACACTATTCCTATTTGCAACAAGGGTTAATGAATGAAGCGAAAGGTATTTTTAAAATTCAACAAAAGGATATGCTGGAAGGGATTCAGTCAAAATCCAATTTCAGGGCGGGGAAATATTATTACCGCATGCTTGCTGCAGCTGCTATTGAAACGGAACAATGGGAATTGGCCGAACAACTCACACCGCCTGACGGATGGGAGCCAAAAAGTTTTTCTAAGGCAGGATTTCATTTTGTTCGCGGATTTTCTGCCGCCATGCAAGGAAAAATAAAAGAAGCCAATAAAAATCTTTCTGAACTAAAAGCGATAAGAGAAAAAGGGTTTCGCGAAAATTATTTCAAGCGAATAGAAAATCTGGAAGTATGGGAACTGGAAATCGAAGCGGCAATAAAGCTAAACCAAAAAGATTATGAGGCTGCCATTCAGCTTGCAAAAAGAGCTACCGAAATTGAAGAAAAGCTTCCTGAGCCATCGGGTCCGCCGCGCATTTTAAAACCCACATATGAGTTATTAGGTGAAATTTATTTGCAAGCTGGAAAACCCATTCAAGCTTATGAAAAACTTTCTACTTCTTTACTGCGACATCCTAATCGAATTCGCTCTCTTGTAGGCGCGGCACGAGCAGCCCATGCGAAAGGCGATAGAGCCACTGCAAAAGAGACCTATCAGCAGGTGCTCAACCAATTGAAAAATGCCAACCCGGAATTGCGTGAATTAAAAGAAGCGAAAAATTTTGTAGAAATATTCTTGGGTCGAACCAGGTAGGCTATTCTATATATAGGGGTTGCTTCCTAAGTGGTTACTGCTTCTATGTGGGATGTAGAGTTTTGGATTAAAACCTTAGCTGCATTTTTTGCCCGGACCGCACTTAGGGAGGAGTTGTTCACCTGAGCCATGGTAATGGCGCCTTCAATTAACAGCATGAGCTGTTCAGATAATTCATCGGCACCCTGCAATTCTGCTTTTTCAATCAGGGTTTTTATGTAGCCGCGTGTTAACCCTTTTGCCTCCTGGCAAAAACGCCGGATCGGGGTGCCTTCTTCTGGATATTCCCCCATGGCGCCTACAAACAGGCAGCCGGAAAACTCATCTTCCCTGAACCATTCTTCCAGCACATCAAAAACCGCGAGCAAGCGGTCGGCCGGACTTTCTGTTTTCGCTTCGACCGCACGCATGAAATCATTTCTAGACCGCTCTTCGTAATGGCGTAGGGCAGCGAGAATCATTTCATCTTTTGACTTAAAGTGATGATAAAGCGTTTTCTTGGTGATACCCGCCTTAGCCGAAATCGAATCAACCCCAACCCCGTGATAGCCCTTTTTGCAAAACAACCCCAACGCCGCTTGTAATAATTGTTCCCGTTTGGATGATTTAGCCATCTTACTCGC
>JABJCF010000151.1 GCA_018665625.1 Nitrospina sp.
AAAAGATTGACCGGAGGAGGTTGGGACGAAAATTATAAAAAGCCCAACTCCCAATGTACGCTACTTTATTTTGAACTTACAAACATCCCCATCCCGGACCATGCATTCTTCGTGTTCTATTTCCTTATCGAGGAGTGATTCTAGCAACGCGCAATCAAGCTGACAGACTTCTTCAAAGTCTTGCGCCAAATGATGGTAGATACAATTGTGTGCTTTCAGAACAGGAAGTTCCTCTCCATCCTTCAATTCCAATTCGGTCTTATAACCCAAGGTTTGCATTATATTTGAAACTTCCTGCATTTTTTCAATTAAACTCAATCCCTGCAGTTTGGGTTTCAAGTTCTGAGCAAGACCTTTGCCAATTTCTTTCAATTTTTCTTCAAAACCAGGGCTTCCTAGTTGATCTTTTATAGATTTCAGCAGCAATTCAGCAAGCCAGGAGTATTGTTTGGGGAAAAGCTCGATCCCATTTTTGCTAAGAACATAGACTTGGCCCGGACGGCCGCCTGTATTTGTCAGGTTTCCCTTTTCTATATATCCACCCTGTTTCAGGGTCAATGCGTGTTGTTGCACCGCAGTTCGAGTGATTCCAAGTTTACTTGCCAGCTCATCAATAGTGAGTCCGTTCTTTTGAAATAAAAGCGCCTCAAGTAAAGCATGCTGGCGTTGTCCGAATCCGTAAAACATATGCCTGGCCTTTTTTTTTGTATTAGTTGTATTTAATTTGCAGTATACCAGTTTTACTCGCCATAGACTCTATTTAGGGAGAGGTTGCACTGCCAGGAATCCACTTGCGAAAGATAGTTGCTACCCTCCAAGTTCGCTTTGGGTAGGAAGCAGTCATAAAGTAAGCCATTCAAATTGAATCATAGCATAAGGGGTATTGGTTTTTTTTTGGCTGGGAGGAATTGATTTTGCAGGAAAATTTAAATATAAAAATCTGCCTCGACGGCTAGTCGTGCCTCGACGGTTAGTCGCTAGTCGGGTAGGTCTTGTTTGAGGGGTTTTTCGTAGCCGACCAATTCTACATAACCTTTTCCGGTTACTGGTTTTCCTGCCACGCTTCCTTTTACTGAAACGCTACCTTCCCAATAAGAACCTGAAATGGATCTCAGGTTATAGAGTTCTTGATCTGAAAAATCCGGGATAATTTTTAAATGGGTATCTGATTCGGGTAAATCGATTTCCCAGAGGGCCGGGTAGGTGGCATTTGTTTTGTCACTGGTCCATGTGCTTTTTGGGGAGATTGAAAAATTATCCAGAGTCAGGTGATGGGAATTTTGGTCGGCGGCAATAAATGTTCCACTGGAGTGAGGATCGATATTGCCGTCTTTTTGCCGCAACTGGTAGAGCATGATCTCGGTCTGGTTGTCGAGTTTAAGTGAAAACCAATCCCATCCCACCAGCGATGGATTCAATGGATTACTGGAAAATTCCCGATCCATCCAACTGGTTCCTGTTACTTTAAAATTTTCGCCTTTAATAAAGACGGAGCCTTCGGTTTTCATTCGAGTGAAGGAAAAATAATGCGAGGCGTTTCCTTTGTCACTGCCTTTAACGCTGATGCCGTTTTTACCGTGAAAGACTCTTTTTTTAATGGGTGTCAGGTTTAGCTCGATTCCGGTAGCGTTTTCCTGTGCAATAATTTTTTGGGTGTTTCCGTCGGCGGTCAAGCTCCAATCGGAATTCCATATCTTAAAGCGGTCGGATTCTGCACCGGCATTTTTTATTCCTTTGCGATTGATGCGCTCGAAGAAGTGGAAATTTTTGTTTTGAATGTCTGAGACGGTCATATGGGCAAAATAGATGTGGTCGACTTTCCATTTTGAAGGATTGTCGATGGGCTGGTCGCCCTCAAGTCCCACTCTGAAAAAGGTCATTTGGTAGCCAAAACGCCGCCCGGTTTCAGATTCAAGGTTTCCTGTGTAATACCACCACTCAATTCGAAAATCGTCGTGAGAAAAATCATCACGGGGAAACTGGTAGGTGTAGCCGGGCATTGCAGCCTGGAATTTGGGCTCCGGCTGGCCCGATTTTTGTCCATGCGCGGGGCCGGCAAAAAGAGTGAGGATCAGCAGGAATAATATCAGGGCTTGGCGCATGAAGTTCTTCTCAAGATTTTTTCTAAAAATACCGTCAAGATTAAAGTAACAATAGCCCAAAAAAGCGGTGAAAATGGGTTTATTTTTGGTAGAGGTTAGCAGAGATACTTTGGGAGTTCAATCGGGCTTATGTCTGGTTTTACAATGTAATACGGGGTATACTGGGTGGCGATAAAATTAGGCCAAGGCGATAATTGTTTGTCCCTGTGGCCATCTTACCCGATTCTGCATTTTATATTGGTCTCTCCGAATAATCTCAATAAACCGTTTGTCATCTTAAGCTGAAAGTAATTATGCGAGTATTAGTTACAGGTGCTGCAGGTATGTACGGAATTCACCTGGTAGATGAATTGGTGAATCGAGAAGATATTGAAGCTGTGATTGGCGTTGATGATTTTTCACGGCAGTTTTTTCAGGATGATCCTTTTATAAAATCTGAGACCTTCGAAAAAAAATTCACTCTCCTTAGAAAAAAATATTACGACCTGACAGCAGAAGAGCTTGATGAGATGAATCTGGATTCCATTGTTCATCTTGCAGCCCATATTTCTATTCCAGAATCGATGGAACAGGCTAATGAGTATTTCCATAATAACGAATGGGGAACATTCCAGTTGATGCAGACTTTGGTGCGCACGAAAAACTGGCCGCTGCTTGTGTATTCGTCTTCGCCGGAGGTTTTTGGCAACCCTATCTACACTCCAATGGATATCAACCACCCCATGCTGCCCAGAAGTATTTATGCGGTGACCAAGCTTGCAGCGGAAAAACACTGCAAGGCGATGAATGAGTGGTACAAGTATCCCGTTATTGTGATTCGAAACTTTAATACTTTTGGCGAGAATCAGGATATTTCTGTCAACGCCGGGGTAATCTCTAAGTTTATTTTGGATGCGCTGAAAGAAGAGCCCATAGTTATTCATGATGAGGGCAGGCAAACTCGTGACTTTCAATATGTGAAGGATGCGGTCCGCGCCTATTCTTTGGTACTCACAAAAAATAAAAAGTTTTCTGGCGAAGTTTTCAATATTGGGACCAACAAGCAAACATCAATTCGTGATCTGGCACACTTGATCAAAGAGTTGACGGGGTCGCGTTCAAAAATTCAGAACCAGCCGGGCAGGTCGGCCGACCTGATGTCGCTGGAAGCGGATTATTCGGTAATAGAACAAAAAACCGGATGGAAGCCAGAATACGATCTTGAAACAGGATTAAAACGGACCATCGAATGGTACAAAAAATGGGTATGAAAGCTTTAGTTACGGGTGGTGCTGGTTTCATTGGCCGCTGGCTGGTGAAGCGACTGCTGGATGAAGGGGTTGAGGTTTTTGTGATCGACAATCTTGAAAACGGCAGGGAAAGTAACCTGGATGAGTTCAAGTCGAATCCCCTTCTTAAAAAAGTGGTCTACGATGATGTGCTGAATGAAAAGGCACTGCACTCTCTCTTTGAGTTTAAGCCGGATGTGGTCTACCATCTCGCGGCACAGATCAATGTTCATGAGAGTCTGGAGAATCCGAAAAAAGCATACGACCTGAATATTACTGGAACGTTTAAAGTTTTGGAAGAATGCCGCGCTTTAGGTTCCCGTGTCATGCTTATGGGAACATGTATGGTCTATGACATGGCCCAGAGTGATAAGCCGATAAGTGAGCAGCATCCTCTCAAACCCTGTTCCCCTTATGCTGCTTCGAAACTTTCTGCTGAGATACTTGCAGAATCGTATTACCACAGTTACGGTTTGCCGGTGGTGACCTGCCGACCTTTCAATACCTATGGGCCGTACCAAAAATATAATATGGAAGGCGGAGTCGTTTCTATTTTTGCAAGGAAAATGCTAAATGGAGAAGACTTGCTTGTATATGGGGATGGGAAGCAAACGCGCGATCTGCTTTATGTTGAGGACTGTACGGATTTTCTTTATAAGGCATCTCTCTGTGAAGAGGCTTGCGGGCAAGTGATCAATGCCGGTCTTGGAAAAGATGTGGCTGTTATTGATCTCGCACGAATGGTTTGTCCGGATGAAAGCCGAATCAAGCTAGTGGAGCATCATCACCCGCAGGCGGAAATCATGAAACTCCTTTGTGATTATTCAAAGGCCAAGTCTATGCTTGGTTGGGAACCAAAAGTAACCCTTGAAGAGGGAATTAAAAAAGTGAAACAGCAAATCCAAGATTCATGCGTATTGGTGTAACGGGAGCATCGGGCTTCATTGGCTCCCATCTTACGGATGCAGTAAAGGGATATGGAGAAGTAGTCACTCTTCCTCGAGGCAAGTCGCTTCCATCATTAGCGCAGCTAAGAAGTTTTGTGTCGGGAGTGGATTTATTTTTTCATTTGGGTGGAGTCAACCGGGGAACCGATGAAGAAATCCTGACCGGAAATGTAACGGGTACCTTGAGGCTGCTGGAAGCGATTCAGAAGCACGGAGAACCATCGGCACGGATCGTGTTTGCGTCATCATCGCAGGTATATCGCTTAAAAAATAATGCCGGGAAAATTTCTGAGTCCCATGCCTTGCAGCCAGAATCGGTATATGGGATTTGTAAAAAATCGGCAGAGGATTTAATTCGTATTTCTGGTGTTTCCCATACAATATTAAGAATGACAAATGTTTATGGACCAAGATGCCGTCCAAATTACAATTCTGTTGTAGCAACCTTATGTCAGAGGGCAAAAAAGAAGCTGCCTCTGCAAATAAACGGAAAAGGTAGGCAAGGTCGCGATTTTAATTATATCGATGATGTTGTGCGAGCTTTTGTGCTTGCTGGCTTTAGTGAAAAACGACACACGGGCAAAGCGTATAATGTAAGCACGGGGAAGGCGACCTCTTTAATGAAGATTGTAGATGCTATCCAGCGAATTGAGAAAAATGTGAAGGTAGAGTTTAATCCGGGTGCAGAAGATCAAATATCATATTGTTGTGATGCTTCAAAATTTATGAGAGATTTTAACTGGAAACCCAAGACATCGCTTTCTCAGGGCATTGAGCAATCCCTGAAAAATTTTGGTAGGGGAAAATAAATGAAAAATATCGAAATTCTTGATTTAGATAAAAAGTCCGATGAAAGAGGTTGGCTGATAGAAGTGCTTGGGGGCGAGCTGCCTGAAGGCTGTAAAGAATTTGGTCAACTGCATGTTTCTGTTGCCTATCCTGGGAAAGTTCGCGGTAACCATTATCATACCCGTAAGGTGGAATGGTTTTGTGTGCCAACGGGCAAAGGTTTGCTATTATTGAAAGATCGAGAAACTGGAGAGACTCGTGAAGTTTTGATGGGGGTAGATGATTTGAAAACAATCAAAATCGAACCCGGTGCCATTCATGCTATCAAGAATATTGGTGAAGGAGATATGGTACTTATAGTGTATTCTAATGAATCGTTTGACCCGGAAGACCCGGATACTTTTTATGAGAAAATATTGGAATAAATTTCAATATCTGCACGATGCTACAGATTAAACAAACTCATTATTGTTGGTTCAGAATTATCCTGCCTGATTAATCTATCCCATGAAAATAACATTTCTCGCCAGTCAATATGCAAGGATAAGCGGAGGCAACCGTGCTTTATTCGAATATGCGAACCGTTTGAAAAAAATGGGGCACACGGTGCGTTGGTTCGTTCTGGCAAAGCCAGCTCGATGGTATCGGGTAGATCACTGGCCCAGATTTTTAAATAAGCAGGTTACTGTTTTGTCTCCTGATGTCATTGACTGGATGGATAACCAAGTTTCCATAGAACTGCTTTCGATCAATGACGAAAGTTTGATCCCCGAATCAGATATTTTACTGTCTACAGCCTGGCAGACAGCAGATTTTTCAGCTTCGTTTCCAGATAGTAAAGGGGAAAAGTTTTACTTCGTTCAACATCATGAAAGCCTGTGGACTCGTGATAAAAGTAAGGCTCAGCAAACGTATCATTTGCCCTTTCGAAAAATGGTGATATCCACATGGCTAAAAGATATTCTTAAAGAGCAGTACCATCAGGAGGTAGAGGCTTTAGTCACCCCCGTCAATCAAGATGTTTTTTTTAGGGAAGAAAAAAATGAGGCTGCGGCTTCACGCGTTTGCATGCTTCACCATGATTA
>JABJCF010000152.1 GCA_018665625.1 Nitrospina sp.
TCATCCGCGCGCCAAAGAATAATCGCCTCAGAATAAAATCTTTATTTTTCCTGCGTTACAAGTACAATACCCCCTATGATGCATGCAACCACAATACTAGCTGTCCGACATAAGGGCAAAATCGTTATAGGCGGAGACGGTCAGGTGAGCCTGGGCAATACCGTAATGAAACATACCGCCAGCAAAGTAAGGCGAATTTTTGACAATAAGGTGGTTGGAGGATTTGCCGGGTCGACCGCCGATGCGTTTTCTTTATTTGGTCGCTTCGAAGAAAAACTGGAGAAATTTCAGGGCAACCTTTATCGGTCTGCTGTCGAAATGGCTAAAGATTGGCGAACAGATAAAATGTTACGGCGACTGGAGGCTATGCTCATCGTTGCCGACAAAGAAAACTTCCTTCTATTATCTGGAACAGGAGATGTGATCGAACCGGATGATGAGATTCTGGCAATTGGTTCTGGGGGAATGTTTGCTCTCTCTGCCGCGAAGGCTTTAATCACTCACAGCGATCTTTCTGCGCGAGAAATTGTTGAAGAGGCTATGAAGATCACCGAGACCATTTGTATCTATACCAACAGCCACCTCACCATTGAGGAACTGTAATCCATGAATGAAATGACAATGACACAACCCGAGGAAAAATCTAAAAACACACGTGATAAATTCATTGCTTCTTTGACTCCTAAACAAGTTGTCACGGAACTGGATAAATTTATCGTAGGGCAAAACAATGCCAAACGAGCCGTTGCCATTGCTCTAAGGAACCGCTGGCGAAGGCAACAGCTTCCGGACTCTTTACGTGATGAAGTCGGCCCCAAGAATATTCTCATGATCGGTCCCACAGGGGTCGGAAAAACTGAGATAGCCCGGCGACTGGCCAAACTTACTAATTCTCCTTTCATTAAAGTTGAAGCGTCCAAATACACCGAAGTGGGATACGTGGGTCGCGATGTAGAATCCATGGTTCGCGACTTGGTCGAGCTTAGCAAAACTATGGTTAAAGAAGAAATGGAAACAGAGGTTCGAGAACAGGCCCGTGAGCAAGCCATTGAAAGGTTGCTGGATCTTTTATTACCCCCTCCACCCGGTCATTCAGGAAAAACCGGTTTCAATTCCGACCCTAATGGGAAATTGCATTACGATCAAACCCGCGAAAAGTTCAAACAAATGTTAAAAGAAGGACGTCTTGATGATCGCGAGGTTGATGTCGATATTGCCGAGAAGCACACTCCCATGGTTGATATTGTGTCTGGCGCAGGGATGGAAGAAATGGGAAATAATTTAAAAGATATGCTTGGTTCGCTCGTGCCAAACAAAACCAAGAAACGCAAACTCAAGGTTCCCGAGGCTTTCAAAGCGCTTTGCCAGGAAGAAGCGGAAAAATTATTGGATCAGGACTCAGTGATCCAGGAAGCTTTAAACCGGGTCGAACAAAATGGAATTATTTTCATTGACGAAATAGATAAAATTACAGGCCGTTCGGGGCAAGGTACTAGCGGACCCGATGTTTCGCGTGAAGGGGTACAGCGAGACTTGTTACCCATTGTCGAAGGCTCATCTATTAATACAAAATACGGGATTGTTAAAACAGACCACATTCTTTTTGTTTCTGCAGGAGCGTTTCATTCATCCAAACCTTCCGACCTGATTCCAGAGTTCCAGGGTCGATTTCCTATTCGTGTTGAGTTAGATTCATTAACGAAAGAAGATTTTATTAAGATCTTGACGGAACCAAAAAATGCCCTCGTCAAACAATACACCGCACTTTTAAAAACTGAGGATGTACATTTAACTTTTCAGGAAGATGCAATCGATCAAATCGCAGAAATGTCTGCACAAGTCAATTTGCGAACTGAAAATATTGGAGCAAGGCGCCTGCAAACTATTATGGAAAAATTCCTCGAAGACATTTCGTTCGACGCCCCAAACCTTGAAGAAAAAAATATCAATATTGACGCTTCTTATATTCGTGAGAAATTAAAAAACATAATTCAAGACGAAGATTTGAGCCGATACATCCTTTAATTTCTACTGTGAAAAAACTCATACAAAAAGCCGAGATCCTTTTGGAAGCCCTGCCTTTCATCAAGAAATTTTATGGCAAAACTTTCGTTATAAAATACGGAGGCAATGCCATGGTTTCTGAAATACTAAAGGACAACTTCGCGCTGGACATTGTCATGATGAAATACATCGGCATCAATCCGGTGATCGTTCATGGAGGCGGACCTCAAATTGACAAAACGCTTAAAGCACTCGGCATAAAGTCACAATTCTTTGAAGGGCAGCGAGTCACCAGCAAAGAAACCATCGATGTCGTAGAAATGGTTCTAGGCGGTAAAGTAAATAAGGAAATCGTTTCTCTCATTAACCGTCATGGTGGAAGTGCAGTTGGCATTACAGGGAAAGACGGCGACCTGATAATGGCTAAACGTCATCGTAAAGCCAAAAAGCAGTCTCCTGAAACCGACCGCCCCGAAATCATTGATCTCGGGCTAGTGGGTGAAATCACCCAAGTAAACCCGCGTATTTTAGAGACACTGGACAAAAACGAATTCGTCCCGGTCATTGCACCCATTGGAAAAGGGGAAGATGGAGAGACTCTAAATATCAATGCGGATTTTGTTGCCGCCCAAATTGCGTCTGCATTAAAAGCTGAAAAGCTTATTTTAATGACAGACACCGAGGGGGTAAAAAATAAAACAGGAAAACTCCAATCAGGACTTACTAAAAAAGAAGTTGGAACAATGATCAAAGAAAAAGTGATCAAGGATGGAATGCTGCCAAAGGTAAATTGTTGCTTAGATGCATTAAAAGCCGGAGTACATAAAACTCATATCGTAGATGGGCGAATAGAACACGCTTTATTGCTGGAGATTTTCACAGAGCAAGGAATTGGCACACAGATTGTGGAGAAAAAACCAGACCTTGCCGGTTTGCCCACATCCAGTTAACCTTAACTTCTGCCGATAACACATAGGTAGAACCCAAGCTACCCTCGTTGATATTGACATTAAATTTAGGGATTGCTACCTTATTTATTAGCAATTAATTAAAAACAGGTTTACCTACAATAACTTTATGAACTCACCCATTATAGATGAACGAAGTAAATCAATACTGCTTGCGATCATCGATAAATACATTGAAAGCGCAGAACCTGTTGGGTCGAGAACCATTGCGAAAAACCATTCCGAGCATTTAAGTTCAGCAACCATAAGAAATGCGATGTCTGACTTGGAAGACAACGGGTTTTTAAGCCAACCACATACCTCTGCAGGACGAATTCCAACCGACAAGGGGTATCGGTTTTATGTAGACCATCTGCTGCGACCGCAAAACTTTTTAATGGA
>JABJCF010000153.1 GCA_018665625.1 Nitrospina sp.
CTACTTATTTTTATGGATTGTTCGGCAATTTCCAAATAGCTCTTTAACTTAAGAAAAAACCATCCATGAAAAATAGAATGAACAATTTGCGCCAACTCAACCAATACGACTGCTGGGGCGATCAACCATAGAGTTTTACATTCAAAGTTTTTCAATAAAATATGAAGCCTGTTTTTTTCAGACCTGTAAAATTTTAAAACACCCTTGTTAAAATTGTAATGATGATTACAAACAGAGTCTGGTGTCACCAAAAGTTTCCAACCCATCATTCTGATCCGCCAAGAGAGGTCATGATCTTCGTGGTATAAGAATAAATCTTCATCAAACCCGCCGACTTCTTCATATACCTTGCGCGGGAACATAAAAATTCCTCCACACGCAGACTCTGTCAAAGACAGGCTTGGATCATCCAACTGCCCAATTAAATTGGGGCAAGCAACTCCGGTATAATTGACAAGCACTCCATACGAATTAATTTTTGCTGCCTCTTTTAAGGAATCATCGTCCGGGTAATATAGAATTTTAGGGATTGCAGCACCCACCGTAGAATCCGAATCCAGCAATACTGCCAGCTGACGAATGCAATCCGGCTGCAACACCAAATCGTTATTCAAGAATAACAAATAATCACCCTCGGCCTGCTCGAAACCCTTGTTCACTGCCGGGCCAAATCCCAGGTTTTCTTCATTTTCGATTAATTTTACCGAGAGGAACTCATTTTTTACCAGAGCTTGAGATCCATCTTCAGATCCATTATCAACCACCAGGACTTCAAAATTATCGTAATCCTGACCTGACAATGATCGTAGGCATCCGGAAAGAACATCTTTTCCGTTCCAATTAACAATAATGACGGAAACTTTTTTCATTTGCCGTTTTACTCAAGAAATTTTGATAAGGGAAGGCTATTAAGGCACATCAAAAATAGGCCAATAATCAATCTTTGCTCTTATTAACCAAGCTGAGCAGAAAGTTGGAAGAAAACTCTGCAAAATGTCTATGACCATTTTCACTGAAATGGCCATCATTAGGAATAAAATTTTGCATTAAAAACTCATCATCAATTTTCACAAACAAATCAAAAGCATTAAAGTGATCAATGCCCTGAGATCCCAAGAAATTGTCGAATTGTTTTAAGGGCAACACAGGAAAGTTACGATACTGATGAGCGCCTCCAAAATGGATTACCGCGAGTTTGCCCCCATTAGATTGAACCTCTTGATTGAGCTTCACAAAAAGTTTTCTTGTTAACCCCCAACCTTCCGAGTCAAAAAAGAACAAATCATCAAAAATAGAAACTGTATCTTCCTTATACTCTGGGGGTACTGTGGGTTTTTCTTTTACACCTGCTTTTTTATTTTTCGGTGCATCCTTAACCTCCGGTGCTGTCTTCATATAATCCGGCAAAAACATTCTTTTAAAATAATGTTCAAGGTGGTTATATTTCGTCCGGGTAAATTGATATAAAGCGCTATTATTCCAGAGCCATTTATTAAAGTTTTTGCGCTTTGCCTGAAACAATTTAAACAAACCCACCTCATATTCACCCAAGAGAGGGCTCATGTCTCCGCTTTTGAATTTATCAATATTATTTCCAACATCATTACACCAACAAAAAGCAACGACCGTAAGGTCCGGTTTGTATTTTCGAGCTTTAACATAGAACATTTGCATCTGCTGCCAGGTACCTGTCCCACCAACTCCAAAATTAATCACCTCGACTCCTCCCGGAACTTTGCCGGACAAATCCTTTTCCCATACACCCGCAAATTTCAATTCCGGCGCCACTGCTTCTGCCGATGTGAAAGAGTCTCCTAATAATGCGATACGGTACTTCCCAGGCACACGCTCTACAGGATATGGCTTCCCAAGCAATCCATCTGCATTGACTTCCACATGCATCTTTATCTTATTTTCCGTGAGAAATCCTTTTGTTTCAGGACAATAAGATCGGCCCATCACCGGGTGGTAACAAAGAACTCGGTTAGGTTCAAATTCCCAGAAAATCCGGACCCCAA
>JABJCF010000154.1 GCA_018665625.1 Nitrospina sp.
ACACTCGGTCTCTAGATCGAGAGCTTCGGAAGGACCAATAACTTCAACGTCAACACGGTCCGTTGTGGTGCGAACCACCGGATACTTAACCGGCCCATCATAAGCGGCATAGGTCAGGTTCTCCTGATGTGGTTCACGATCGGGTGCACGCGTCCAACGAATTGATCCGCCATGCGGATGATGTGAATGGAACACTTCACCACCACCATGAATCAAACGGAATTTTGCAGGATCACCGAGATAAGAACGAGGAATCGTTGTTGGTGCATCTGCAAAGGTATAAGAACTATAAGACAAGGATTCGTCTTCATAATGAAAACGCTTTTCTTGCTGAGCCAGATTGTTGATACCAAACGGCTCAGAACGAAAGTTCATCGCACGCGCTGAAGGACGGTAAGCATCCGTCAACGGATCGCGTTGTGGAATCATTTCGCCATGTCGGTTCAACGGACGGAAAGATTCGTCACCAATTTCATGGTAGAACAACGCAAATTCACGAAAGTCTTTCGCTTCATCATTAGAAATCATCGCCATCCAGCCATTTTCCAGCGGCTTGCCGGTCCAGGGATCGAGATAACGAGAACCTCTTGGCTCTACAATGAAAGCACCGATCAAACCCAGTGCGGAAGGATCGCGACCCGCATGGTTTTGAATCATATGGCTACCTTCTTGCTCGTCAACCGGGATATACCATTCGAAATTGGTAGTTTCACCCGAAGCAATGATGGAACCTTGGGTAGCAGCCGTATTCGGCTTACCGCTAGCGCTGATGATCATTGCAGATCCACTGATCTGGAACCCTGCATCTTCATCTTCCAAGCGGTTGGTAAACTTGACGCGAACACAATCGCCCTGATTACCACGAATGGTCATAGGTTGAATTGCATCGCCCTGCAAACCGGTAGAAACCATTCCAGGATCAAGTTCAGTATCATCCTCACGCGCTTTTGCGTTGGCTTTTTCCTCGGTTCGGACTTTGCCAATGTCTTTATCCAGAACGTACATGTATCCAGGATAGTAGTCACCCCATTGGTTCAGCATGACCTCAACATTGATAGCAGAAACTTCATAGGTCTTTGTAGGAACGTTGCTTGGGCAATGCGCGCCTTTATAAACTTTAGCCGCAGCCTCTGTAGGTCCCAACAAATAACTCTGGCCCAATTGATGGGCAGACCAGGAGTCATGAAACATGCCACCCGATGAAGCTGGGCTTGCGTGTTCCTTGAGCTTGTTCTGAAGCTGACCCATCAGCTTCATAAATGTATTATCCAACTTTTGCTGACTGCCTTCCAATCCACTCATCACGTCTTCGTGGTTCAACTGATTTTCCAGTTTTTCCAACCACACAGGACGTTCAACAGCAGGATTGGCACTTCCATGAGAACCATCATCGTGTCCATGCTCGACACTGATGGCTCCCGCGGGAGCAGTGAGCACAATAGAAAGGATGAGAGCTAAAAATAGCCTCAAACTTGTACTCTGACTCATGTTCCTCCGCATAAGAGCCTCCTCCTTCATGTTAATTAATAAAAACAACTATTAATAAAAATCGGGGATTAAAAATCACCGAATGCTAAAAAACACACACTAAAGCCTAAAAAAGGCTGGTTTTACAAGATTTTTCACCAAATCTACGGAAATGTCGCAAAAGACACCCCTCCCTACACGAGGTCATTAGATAGATACAGTTTTTGAGAAATTATTCCCGGGAAATGGGGATTTAGCTGAAATAGTTTGCCCTTGTAGGATAAAGCCCTAACGGCATTTTTTATTGAGACTTACGGAGAAATGAGGGGGCGGGTAAAAGCCCCATGTGGGAGGGCGAACTAAAGAGAATACGACGATAAAAAACAATAAATTACAGAATCTGAAGGGAGACCTATTTAAGGTCGTCTATGTATTTCCCAATCTCCAATTTCATGGATTCTGACCGCAGAAGTTCTCGTTTGAGATATACCTTGGCACGAGCAATTCGGGACATGACGGTTCCGATGGGAATATCGAGAGAATATGAGATTTCTTTATAGGATTGGCCTTCAAAATAAAACATCATAAGAGCAGCTCTTAACCTCTCATCTAACTTATTGAGGATTTCCTGGATGTTGTTTTTGACCTCATTACGTAGAAAATCTTTTTCAGGGTGTTGATTGTCAGAGAGTTTATCGCAAACAGATTCAAATTCAATTTCCGCACGCTTTTTGGTTTTTTCAATATCTTTCAGAAAAAGGTTGCGCAAAATGGAAAACATCCAGTATTTGC
Organism: Nitrospina sp.; assembly: GCA_018665625.1. The sequence goes on from JABJCF010000154.1 coordinate 2,260, forward strand.
TTTTTTCTGGGTCGTGAACCTGATGGAAGTTCTTGATTGCGCTATAAAGTGTTTCTTGAACCAGATCCTGTGCATCATTAGGGTTGCCGCACATGCGAATCGCGGATTTATAAATCATAGGCACATGCGGAGAAAGATACTTATCAAAACAGTCTCTTTCGCCCTCATCTTCCAAGCTGTTTGTAAATAAGGTTAAAAAATCCATGTACTTAATGCCCTGCAATAAAATTTTTGATGCTATTGGGGAATATTATCGAACTTCTAATATCTTTTAAAGGTAAATATGCGGAGCAAGGCTTAATAATAGATAAAGGGTTTATTAATAGATAAAGACCGCATATTATTTCTAGGTTAGGGCGTTGCAATGAACCTCACTAACGAAGAGCTTCTAGAAATTTCCATCAAATTGGAGCGTGATGGCAAACGTTTTTACACCGAACTTGCGAAAATAGTAAACGACCCTCTTTTGAAAGGTTTTTTCAAATTGATGGCCCGTGAAGAAGCACAACATGAAAAACAATTCAAGAACCTGTTTGGCTCCAAAAAAGATGCCAAACTGGGCTGGGAAAATAATCCTTCCCTACGAAAGTTTATTGATCGCGAATTTCAAACGGACATCTTTCCCTCTCCACACCAAGCCCTTGAGGAGCTACCCAGTGTAAGGGGAATTCATAAGGCTTTGGACATAGCCATTGAAGCTGAGCGCATTGCCGGGGAATTTTTCAAACTTCTGCAAGAATCCTGCAACGATATTGAAATAAAAACTCAATTGACCATCCTGGAAAAACTTGAAGCCGAACACCTTGAAAAAGTCTTATCCTTAAAAAAACGCTTTTTAAACGATAACAATTGACCCCCTTGAGCTAACCCTCGCCTACCAAATTCATTTTGACAATTACTTTCAAAATGAATTATCCTATCCTATAATTACTATCCTACAATCAATGTAGGATAAGTTATATATTTCTTCATCGGAACCAAAACCATGATAGCTACTAATTCAGAAATCCTTGAACTGGCCGTAAAAATAGAACGTGAAGGAAAACGATTCTATACAGAACTCCAACAACATGTGGACGACTCCAAAGTTAGAGAGTTTCTGAAGCTCATGGAAAAAGAAGAGGCCGCACACGAAATCCATTTCAAAAAAATGTTGGAAACGGATGCCGATCTGGGTTGGGAACAGGATGAAGACTTAAAACAGTTGATCACGGAAAAATTCCAGACAGACATTTTTCCTCCGCTAGAAGAAACTCTCAAAGAACTCCCTCGTTTTGAAGGACTCGAAAAAGCCTTCAACTTTGCCATCGAAGCAGAAAAAGTAGCGACAGAGTTTTACCGGATGCTGGGAGATGCCTGCACCGACTTCGAAATCAAAACCCACCTTGCCCTACTCGAAAAAGCCGAACTGGAACACTGCAATGTAGTCGAAACACTCAAGACCCGCGTTCTCGAAGGCCTCACCCAATAACCCTCTCTAACGAGGGAGGCAACTCTGCATTAATTAAATAGCAATCAAAGTTTATTGAGCGCCACCGAACCCACTAGTGAGATGCAATGCTAAACCTATAGTAAAAGGCTTAATGGTGCTTGTTTGCTTGATGGGGATCGACCTATTTACCCCTTCGGGGCATGAAGGTTAAGGAAGAATATCACACCCACCGGGCGTGGCCCGGCTAGTCGAAATCGAAATCGCGG
>JABJCF010000155.1 GCA_018665625.1 Nitrospina sp.
AATTCGCCGCCGTTTTCCAGGGTTCGGATTGCCATCGCGGGTTCCCCCCTGTCGCCCTGATTCCCAGTAAGCAAACAGATGCTTTTCAACGGTCTTGGTCGGCACGCGTAGAACTTCTACATATCCCAGTGCTGTTATGGTTACTTTCAAACTGACATTGGGCTCGCCCTTCCACGTCTTGTAAATTTCATCAGCACCATAAAAATCTCCGGCTCCGAGATAAGTGATGGTTTGACTGCCATTGCCCCTTTGTACGGAGACTCTGGCAAATCCGGCCCGGACCATCAGGACTCCATCCGGATAGGCCCCTTGCCGGGCAATTTCTGGTTCGTCTTTAACACCTTCAATTCTGTCTTGCCCTTGCATTTTTTTATATGAAAGGTGCCAGTCAAATGTCCCGTAGGTTTCAAAAAGTGTGTGATCGGCAACTTCCTGCAGATCGTCATCGTCAAGGTGAGAGAAAATTGATGTAGCCCCTAAATGGGCTTTAAGTGCATTTTGCCGATACCGCTCGTCAATCAATCTTCGCCACCCTTGATCGTACTTGCGGAATTCTCTAAGACCCTGCCACCTTATCTCTAAAAGCTCGGAATCGGTCTCAGCGAAAATAGTAGATGTTCTTGGCGTTCTCCCCAAGGCAGCAAGCTCACCAAATAAAGATCCTCCCTCGAGGATAGCCGTTTTATTGGAATCTAGTATGGCGGGAACATCTTGTAGAAAAACGTGAGTAGAACCGGGATCTTTGGTTTCACGTAACCCTGACTTAGGGTTATAGCGTTGAACATCTCTGAACTCGGGAGATATTTTTTGCGTCCAGAGTTGCTTCAGAGCCTGCCAAAAATTCTTTTTTTGAATTTTCCTACGGCCCAACATTTCACCGGGGAGACCGGGGGCCAGCACTACACGCAAAGAACCGTTCAGGATTAGAAAAGCTGAATTTCCATAATCACCTTCACGAATGACAATGTCACCCGCTTTATATTGCATTATCCGGGCATCGTTTCGCAGAATTCCTGCCAACGATATTCGAGAAGGAAATTTATCTGCCTCTATGGCTTGAATCTCGGGGATGCTTAGTAAGCGTTCAACATCCTCATCCGTCATATCCGAGCCAAATGGCTGATCCCAACGCTGTGGACGTGACTGGGTAGTTATAGTCATCTATTCACTCCCTTCAAGGCATAAAATAAAAACAAAGACTCAGAGGCTAAAATTTTTATTACACTCATGACCACCTCTAAGCTACACCCAAAACACTTCTGTCCTGAATCAGATTTTATTTATGATCTCCCTTGGCGGGAAGCTTGCTTCCCACAGCACCCGTCAAGTCTTTACCTGCTATTGCGGCAGCCAGCTTCAAAGCATTGTCCCGAGTGGGAGATGCTAATAATTCTGCGGCCTCCGGAACACCTGCAAGAGCTGCCTTGGCATTTTCAGCGCGTTTTTTCTGCGCTTCAACATATTTAGCCTCGCTGGACTTAGACATAACACCTGTAGCCGAAACCAAAGCGGCCGCTTGACCAATCACAAAAAATTCGGCCTGCTCTTTCGGAGTCATTTCAGCATTGGTTTTCATATCCGGGGGATAATGTCTGTGCCTTACGGAACCTTGAGAATATTTGACCAATTCAAAATCAGGGTTTATAGGATGTCCAGCACCCAACATTTTAGCAAGGTCATCTGCCTTCAAGTCGGGATTAGCCAGTCCATGACATGTCATGCAGTTTTCAGCAACTTCATATTTCATGGTAGGCCAGATCAAACCTGCCGCTTTTGAATCTGCAATGCGTTTTGTTTTATTACCCGCTGACTCTGCTTCTCTTTTGACATCTTTACCACCGTAGTTGTCGTGCAAAGGCAACCAGTCGGAAGAAGCACCATGGCAACTTTCACAAGAGGTTCCTGACTTTGCCTGAGGTTTTGCACCTGCATCTTTTTTCTCAAGAGTGTAGTGGCAAAGGTAGCAAGTTTCGTTACGTTTCATTCGCTTTTGGCCGCCCACTGCTTTTAATATTTTTTTTGGAGAGGGTTTGTCAGCTTCTTTAGGCTCCCTATGAACCGTTCGGAAAGAGGTGAAATGCTTGGTTTTTTGCCAAACCTTAAACTCTTCTTCGTGACATTCTTCACAAAGCTTGGCCCCTTTAACAAAAGGTTCCGCACTTGCCATTGAGGGCATACTGATAAATGCAATTGCCCATCCCAAAAGAAAAAGAAATGTGGAAGCAAAAAAACTCTTATCTGGTTTCATAACACCCTCTCTTGAAAATAAAAATCTTGACTAGGAGTCAGCTTAAAATCAGCTGCTGTATATATTTAAAACTGGTAACGAATTTCTGTTCGAATAGTGGAGCCGTCGTTGCGTTTTTCAAGCACGGAATAAGAAGCATCGAGCTGGAACTGGATTCGATGAGCCAGCCTTTGACGGAATTCAAAACCAAAAGCCACATCATCAAAACCTGCCCCGCCAATATCTTTCCGGCTGGCAATTTCCAAGGTCAGACTGCGTCGATGGTTTTCCCAGAAAGCTTCATACCCCACGACCAAGCCTGCAACATCTGTGGTGAAATTGTTAAGTTCAGAGAGGAAGTTCCCGACACCCGGAGATGCGAACAAAACCCCCAGGCCACCCAACGCTCCACCAACCACCGGCTCGCGCCCCGCCTGAGTATAATTTCCATCAACAAGAAATGCATTCACATAGGCAATATCGTCAGATCGGTAAGGAGTCCACGAAACCTCTGAGCTATACATAGTACCCGTACCTGCTTTCGGGCTATTGGCACCTGGTTGGAAAGAACTATTTATCCTGAAAGCCGTGTTGAAATGACCGAGCCTTTGAATGGCTGAAACACCAAAATTAAAACTGTCTCCCGTCGTTTGTTCATCCGTAACATAAATCATGTCTATATTAAAGGTATGCTTGGGAGTGTCGATGGAATTGAAAAAGCCCCACAAGTCGGCCGATCTATTCAGGCGAGCGTTACTTCGGTGCAACTCATTCCAGCCATGAATAAAAGTACTTCTCATCCCAGAGATTCCTGGAAATCGAATATTATTGCGAACAATTCCCACAGCATCGATGGTCTCGTTGATCATGATGGCATTCTGAAAGGTGATCGCCTGCCTACCGACTGAGAATCCCAGGTCAATAGGTTTCTTACCAACAGGATCTAGCCCAGGGAATAGACTTCCAAAATCTCCTTCAAAAAAGAAGGTACGAATATCCATATTGGGTTCGATTTTGCTTGAGCCAAATTCATCGTTTAGCTGAACACGTGTAAATCGATTGAACGCATTTCTATCAAGAGGACGAACCCCAATAATTAGCTTTTCAGTATGAGTTAATTGCAGATTAGCGAAGAGGCTCATTCGAGTGGCCCATTCCGCTGAAGCGGGACGCACGCCATTGTCAAAATAAAACAGAGATGTCCTCAGAGTCCCAAAAACCCATAGTTGCGGCTGCCAGACAGCCCCCCAAGGGGTTTCGAAACCTTCCTGTAGATTACCCGTGCCGAGAAACAGGTCGCCTGCCTCGTAAATCAGAGAAGGCCGGTTGCCCGTATCAGAAGGTTCCAAAAGCTGGATTTTTTCATCGGAGAAACGACTGACGTCGAAAGATTCACCTATAGGAAAAATATCTGCTGAGGCAGGGCGTACAAAGGTAAAGAACACGCTTGCTACCAGAACGCTCAATAAAACCAGACGCTGTTTAATGCACTTCTCCATCAACACTGCCCTCCTCCTAAGCAATGGCCTACTCGCCACAATTTTTTTCAAAAATTAAAACTATTTAAAAATATCGAGAATGGAATCAAGAAAAGAAGTTTGCATGACATTTTCCCCACCTTCGACATCAAATACCAGTTCTTTGCTGGCAAGAACCTCATAACCCGCGGCAACGTTTCCAGCCACCTCTCGGGCACTCATCCCATAATCAAAACCGCGATTCTTAATAGCACCAATCAAGTTGGCAGGCGCCATACCAGCGATAAAGTCCATTTTGGCCTTGTAAGGCCCTTTACCCGTCAACAAATCACCATCCACCTTGTACTTGGCCCATTTATGAGCCAAAGGAGCTAGGCTTCTTCTATGAATTCTTTCAACCGGACTTTCCCCGGTCAAAATGAGGGATCGCGTCGTAGGTCTTAAGAAAGGAATTGTGGTGATAGGATAAGGAACAGGAATGACTCGCTCCCGTTCTCCACCGCGACTGTTCGTAACAAGGATTCGACCCCGAAGATCAAACAATTGGTCGTCTAGCGGAAGGTCTCCGTTTATAACGTATGCAGATTCGTGATCGCGAACATCTCCATTCGGATCATAGTCACCCGACTTGAAAATCGTTTTGCCTGTACTATCCATAACGGTCACCTGCATGAAGATCAGTCTCTCTGCAGCAAAACCTGTTGGGACGTTGTGGCCATCGGTCAGGTTTTCAACCTTGACTTTAAACGCAAGTCCGCCTTTATCGCTCCGGGTGATAACAGCTTCCCCAAGCTTGTAGCCATTATTAAGCACTTCCAAACGTTTCTGCCTTACCCATTCCAAGCGTTCGAATTGAACATTCAGAATTTCACGGGCGTCGTATCGATCATCAACCGATTCCCATCGGGACGGAAACTTCATGTCTTCGGGGACTGTATCCTCGAATTCATCCGTACCCCAACCCGCTTTATGATCAAATTCCAACCATTCTCTCATCGTGGCCAATTCCTGCGCTTCCACATTGTGAGGGAATAGTCCAGGGTGTATCACCGAGTAATCCGGTCCTGCGAAAATGTGGTTTGTCAATTTTCGAGGCGATGTTTCCTTGCCGCCCACAACAGCAGCAGGGCCTTCTTCATAACCTGACGGAACTCCCTGCTCTTTGCCCATATGACAGTCCTGACAGGTGATTCCCTTTGCAGCCGCTGGCGACATACGATATTCACTAAAAGCCTCTTCCAGACGAAAACCATTCAGCAGGGTCACATCATGGCATTGCCCACAAAAAGTCGAACTCGAAATTGCTTCAAATTTAATAGCTTTGGTGTGGATTTTTCTACCTGGTTTCCCCTTTTCAGTTACCACCCGGTATTCATCTGTATTGTCTAAAACGCGTGCCAACTCTTCGCCCCCTTTAGGCCCATAAACGGGTGCGAGCAAATCGCCTTTCTGAATTGCCAAACGACCACTCCGCTTGTTGTAAACCTTGGTCGCCCGATGACAGGCTATGCAAGTAATCCCTTCTCGAGATGAGGGGTGGCGATCCAGATTAGACATGAAAGGATCTTCATTTAAATTTGCTCCAATCGGAGTGTGGCATCGAAAACAAAAATCGCCATTTGTTCCACTTGTAATTTCATTGGTGAAGCTGCTAAATGAAAGATATACGGGACTCAACTGAGCATAAGAATGCTGAGATACCGACCACTCTTTATAATGTTTTGGGTGACAGGTTGCGCAGGTAGTGGCTGAAGGGTAATCGTTTTCTACAAACAAATTTGCGTGCTCGGCTGCGGCAACAGCGGCTATATCTCGATCTTCTTTGGATTTCGGGGCGTCTTTCTTCATTTCAGAAGAAGACTTAGACTCCATAGTCTTTTCATCGCCGGATTTAGCCATCATCTCCGACTTTCCGGAATCTTTTTTGGACGTTGTACCCGGGATATTTTTGTTACAGGAATAAAGAAATACTATCGAAAGAATAGCTACGATGTACGGAAGGAAACCTTTTCGACCTAAAAGCGCGCTACAACCCATACCCCCAACCCCCATTATGTTGGTGAAATTTCAATCTATTTATATGACTAGTAACAGGGAACTCGAAATAATAGAACTCCCTGATTTAACCTGAAAACTTCAAAATCTAATATTATTGGCAAACACCATTAACCAACAAGAAAACAACATCATTAAACCCGGTAAGTATCACCTTGAAACTCTAATGGGTCAAGTGAATATTTTCAACCCACCTAAAATAACAAAGGCGGAAAGCATCTCCGCTCCAACAACGCAATAATTTTCAAACATTTAAAATCTGGCATGGTCATCCTCATAAATAAAAAAATGTTCTAAGGTAAGTTTTAGGGACGCTTGGCGTAGTCCCATTGTCAGTTGAAATTGAACAATGCCTTACGCCACTTTAATAATATTTTCTTTAAAATTCAAGTTCTTCATTGCCTCTCTGAGTTCTTTGAGATGGCG
>JABJCF010000156.1 GCA_018665625.1 Nitrospina sp.
AGAGAACACAACCTCAAAAACCTCCACCTAACCCTTCCCCGCGAAAAACTGGTAGTCATTACCGGATTGAGTGGTTCAGGAAAGTCTTCTCTAGCGTTTGATACAATCTACGCAGAAGGACAGCGCCGATATGTGGAATCCCTTTCCTCATATGCCAGACAATTCCTGGAATTGATGGAAAAACCAGATGTTGACTCCATCGACGGTTTGTCTCCGGCAATATCTATTGAACAAAAAACCTCAAGCCGTAACCCACGATCAACAGTAGGAACGGTGACTGAAATCTATGATTACCTGCGACTGCTTTATGCGCGTATCGGACGTGTCTTTTGCTATAGCTGTGGCAGAGAAATTTCTTCTCAAACAGTTCAGCATATTGTGGATCAAGTACAGTCAATCCCTGTTGGAAAAAAAATAATGATTCTGGCTCCCATCGCAAAAGAAAGAAAGGGAGAGTTTAAAAAAGAAATTATAGATATGAAGCGGAAAGGATTCGTCCGCGCCCGTATTGACGGTGAAGTCAGATCGCTCGATGAAGAAATCTCTCTCAACAAAAAATTCAAGCACACACTTGAAATAGTTGTGGATCGTCTGGTCATTAAAGAAAAAATGGGGAAACGGCTGGCTGATTCAGTAGAAACCGCTCTCCAACATGGGGAAGGCAGTATCGTCGTTTCCATCATCGACGAGGAAGAGTTATTGTTCAGCGAAAAGTTTGCATGCAGTTATTGCAACATCAGTTACCCGGAACTGGAACCTCGGCTTTTCTCTTTCAATAATCCACAAGGAGCTTGCTCAAAGTGCGATGGATTGGGAATAAAAATGGTGATTGATCCCGACCTGGTGATCCCAGACCCCAGTCTTTCAATTCGGGATGGCGCCCTAAAGCCCTGGGAAAAGCGCAACTCAGTGTATTTCCATCAAATGCTGGATACTATTTCCGCACACTTCAAATTTAAATTAAGCACTCCCTATCAAAAACTGACAAAAAAAACACAGGAAATCCTTTTATATGGTTCGGGGGACGAACCCGTTAAATATTCTTACGAAAAAGAAGGACGACAACATCAATACACCGACACCTTTGATGGTGTTATCCCAGACCTTGAAAGACGTTACCTGGAAACCGATTCCGCTTGGTCGCGCGAAGACATCGCGCGCTTTATGCGCCCTCTGCCCTGCCAGAAATGCGAAGGCAATCGCTTGAGAAAAGAAGCCATCTCTGTAAAAGTTGCAGATTTGAATATTGTCGAAATCACCTCGTTCTCCATTGGCAAAGCCTACAAATTTTTCAAGGACCTTAAACTTTCGAAACAGGAAAATAATATTGCCCGAAGAATTGTAAAGGAAATAAAAGAACGCCTGGGTTTTTTGACCAATGTAGGTTTGGAATATCTATCACTTGACCGAACATCCGCCACTTTATCAGGGGGAGAAAGCCAGCGGATAAGGTTGGCAACACAGATTGGTTCCAGCCTGATGGGTGTGCTCTATGTCCTCGATGAACCGAGTATTGGACTTCACCAACGCGACAACGACCGACTCTTGGAAACTTTGTTCCGCTTACGCGATTTAGGAAATACGGTAATCGTCGTAGAGCATGACGAAGCCACCATACGAGCAGCAGATCATGTTGTGGACCTGGGCCCCGGCGCAGGAGTTCATGGGGGCGAAATAAGTTTTTCAGGAACGCCGAAGGGGTTGCTCAAGTCTAAAGATTCCCTTACGGGTCAATACCTCTCAGGTAAAAAAGAAATTGCGGTTCCAAGCCAAAGAAGAAAAGGCAATGGAATGTTTCTTGAGGTTCTGGGCGCAAAAGAAAACAACTTGAAAACAGTAGATGTGAAATTTCCTTTAGGTTGTTTGGTTTGCGTCACGGGAGTTTCGGGTTCGGGGAAAAGCACGCTGACTCTGGACATCCTATATAAAGCTCTGGCTCAACATTTCTACAGATCGGTGGATAAACCTGGGACATTTGATAAAATTCAAGGCATACATTATCTCGACAAGGTAATCGATATTGACCAGTCCCCTATCGGTCGCACCCCACGATCGAACCCCGCCACTTACACCGGTGTATTCACTCTCATTAGAGAATTATTCAGTCAGGTTCCCGAAGCCCGTGCAAGAGGATACAAACCGGGGCGCTTCAGTTTCAATGTCAAAGGTGGACGCTGCGAGGCTTGTCAGGGCGATGGAGTCATAAAAATTGAAATGCATTTTTTACCTGACGTATTCGTGACCTGCGAAGTCTGTCAAGGAAAACGGTTCAATAGAGAAACATTGGAGATTTTATATAAAGGAAAAAATGTCGCCGATATCCTCAACATGACTGCCGAAGAAGGAAATGATTTTTTCACAAATATCCCGGGCATCAAAAATAAATTGCAAACGATTAAGGATGTGGGATTGGATTATATCCGCCTCGGCCAACAGGCAACCACCCTTTCAGGAGGTGAAGCGCAACGTGTAAAATTGTCAAAGGAGTTGAGTAAACGCAGCACCGGACGAACCTTGTATATCTTGGATGAACCGACCACTGGATTGCATTTTGCCGACATTGAACATTTACTAAAAGTTCTGCAAAAACTGGTGGACAGCGGGAATACCGTAATCATCATCGAACATAATATGGATGTGATAAAAACCGCAGATCATATCATCGACCTCGGCCCTGAAGGGGGTGATGGCGGCGGCAAAATACTTGCCGAAGGCCCTCCTGAAAAAATCGCCAAATCAAAACCTTCCTATACCGGAAAATATTTAAAAGACTACCTCAAACCTGCCCCTCAAAAATAATGATAGCGGGAAGGAAAAATTAATTTTTATCAACAAAAAGATTTACTAAAAATTCTCCTGAATTTCAAAGTCGTCCTGCGCAAGCAACCAGTTGCCATCGTTCTCGAGAACCCACTTTTCTAAAGTAATGATTCCCCGCCCTACATTCATAGTCCAATTGGCGAACAACAGTACAGTCGATGCATCGATCACTTCCAACTTCACATCATTATATTTAAGATCACCCGCTCCCGATGCCATAAAGGGTCGCCAGAAAGCATCGATTTCATCCGTTCCCTTAAAGGTGCCCAAAGGTTTTGCATTGATCACCGCATCACTTTGATAAGCGGCTATACAGAAATCGGCATTGCCTTTATTAAAGCTTTCAATCCAATTCTGACTGACCTTTAAGACCGACTGTTTTAGCTCTTCATCATTCGCCATTCATCCATTCCTTTTAAGGTTTTATATAGAGATAACCTTGTTCCTGAAGATCCGCAATACGTTTGACGGCTACTGGATGTTTGGTGGGTATAAAACCCGGCGCCAAAGAATCCAGAGGTTTATTAAACAGTTTCATTGAGACCTGACACATCTCGGGCTGAACGCCTTTGTCGATAATCATCGCGAGTTTTTTCTTAAGAACAGGGTCCACTATTTCTTTATCGAACAGTTTCAAAGCGGGACCATGCACTACTACTTTGATATCAATTTTATCCGCCCCCCCTTCAGCTTCCATATGCTTATTGATCAAAGCCATGGCATATTTGGCAACCCCCACATCGGAACCATCAATATGATACAGAACTTTTATTCGGCCATTTTCATCACGGTGTCCGCTACCTGCCTCCGCATTAGGAATTACCGAAACCAGACAAAATAAGGCTGCAAATACCAGGGAGCTTATCGTTTTATATTTCACAGAAGAACCTCCATTAGGAATATTTAGATTCCTAACAGTGTATCACTTCAAGAAAAGGGAAAACGGATTTAACGGAGGGGGGTTAATTATTTTCTGAGTTTTCTAGGCGGGCAATAGCGCGGAAAAGTTTTTTCTGCGCTTCAAGGAAGTCTTCTTCAGAAATCCCAGGTTTGTTCAGCAATTCTTCAGCCTTGGCGTGTGCGCGCTCTGCTCGTTCACGATCAATATCGCTGAGGAATTCCCCAGTTTCTGCGAGAACAGTCACCCGGTTTTCCGTAACTTCCAAATAACCTCCACTCACCACAATAACCACCGTTTCACCGTCCTTCTCGTAAGACAATTGCCCCGACCGAAGGTTGGTTAGAATGGGTGCATGGTCGAAAAGAATACCCAGGTCGCCTTCTGTACCAGGAGCATTGACCTGATCTACCTCTTCGGTGACCAACTGCTTTTCGGGGGTGACTACGCTTAAGTTCAGTTTCATGCTGATTTTTTATCCAGTTCTTTTTGTTTAGCGTGGACTTCATCGAGAGTTCCAACCATATAAAAAGCCTGCTCGGAGATATCATCTCCTTTACCCTCGAGGATTGCTTTGAAACCTTCTATCGTGTCTTGAACTTTCACATATTTCCCTGGTGACCCGGTAAACACTTCTGCAACGAAAAAGGGTTGCGATAGAAATTTTTGAATTTTTCGAGCACGAGAAACCGCCTGCTTATCTTCTTCCGACAATTCATCCATACCCAGGATAGCAATGATATCCTGCAAATCTTTATATCTTTGGAGAACCTGCTGTACTCCGCGAGCCGTATTATAATGATCCTCCCCGATAACTTCAGGGTCAAGAATTCTTGAAGTTGAATCCAGAGGATCCACTGCCGGGTAAATTCCCAACTCAGAAATACGACGGTTCAATACGGTGGTCGCATCGAGATGCGAGAACGTAGTCGCAGGTGCCGGGTCAGTCAAGTCATCCGCAGGCACATAAATAGCCTGAACAGAAGTGATCGATCCTTTTTTTGTTGAAGTGATGCGCTCCTGCAAGTTACCCATTTCAGTCGCCAGTGTTGGCTGGTAACCAACCGCTGAAGGAATTCGACCTAGAAGTGCGGATACTTCAGAACCTGCCTGTGAAAATCGGAAAACATTATCAATGAACAGAAGAACATCTTTTCCGCCTTCATCACGGAAATACTCCGCACAGGTGAGACCGGTCAATCCTACTCGCATTCGAGCACCCGGA